>JADHTX010000078.1 GCA_016784875.1 Methylobacter sp. | reverse complement strand
CTAGCGGCTGATTTTATGCCGATAGCCGCGTTGCTGAAACAGTTTCATAGCTTGCTATGCGCCTGTTTCAGCGCCTTGCTATCGACAAAAATCAACTCGCTATCATTTCCTCAACCGTAACCGTGCGAAGTATAGCTGAACGGTAACAGGATTTGATGAGGCGGTTTTTTTCGATAAAGGATTCAGCGTCAGCGGAGGATGACAGTGCAACCATAACGATGACGCCAGTCTTGAATAATTGTTGTATTTCTTAAGACAATAACCGCGAGTTTTTACTGTTACGAAAAAATAGCGGTTTTTCATTGTCGGCTAAAGCGTTTGCTTTTGCCGAGTCTATCGCTTCTTGAATGACATGGTGATTAGGCGATTTGCTGCATACCGGGTCGGCCGCGTACATGTCGCCGCTTAATAAATAAGCTTGGCAGCGGCAGCCGCCGAAATCTTTTGATTTTTCATCGCAACTTTTGCAAGGCTCTTTCATCCATTCATCGCCCCGGAAAAAATTGAAGGCTTTCGATTCATTCCAAATTTGCTCAATGCTGTATTCTTTGACATTGGGGCAATTCAATCCCGGCAGTTCGCGGGCGGAATGACAAGGCAAAGCTGCTCCGTCCGGCGCAATGGTTAAGAAGGTGGTGCCCCAGCCGTTCATGCAAGCTTTGGGTCTGTCTTCATGAAAATCCGGCACCACATAATAGATTTTCATCTTGCCTGCGACTTTTTCTTTAAAAGCCTGGGCGATTTGTTCAGCCTGTTCAAACTGCTCTTTAGTGGGCAATAATAAATCACGGTTGGCATGAGCCCAGCCGTAATATTGAGTGTTTGCCAGTTCCAGGTAATCAGCGCCGAGTTCTTCTGCCATTTCCAGGATTTGCGGCATCTGGTGGATGTTTTCGCGGTGTATGACCACGCATAAGACCATCGGGTAACCGTGTTTTTTGACCAGGTGGGCGACTTCTTTTTTGTGCTGGAACGATTCGGTGCCGGCTATATGATCGTTCAGTTCCTGGCTGCTGGCCTGAATGCTGACCTGAATATGGTCCAGTCCGGCTTCTTTAAGCTGGATGATTCTTTCTTCGGTCAGGCCGTAGCCCGAGGTGATCAGGTTGGAGTAATAGCCCAGGTCTCGCGCGTGTTTGACCAGTTCGGGCAGGTCTTTCCGGGTTAACGGTTCGCCGCCGGAAAAGCCTAGCTGCACTGCGCCCATTTTACGGGCTTGGCTGAGTACGCGCTTCCAATCCTCGGTGCCTAGTTCGGTTTGATATTTTGCATAATCAATCGGGTTGGCACAATAAGGGCACTGTAACGGGCAGGCATAAGTCAACTCTGCCAGCAACCAGCGAGGAGGGGTGATATTAGTTTTGGTGTATCCAGCCATTTTTTAAAGCAACCTCTAAGAAAGCGGTAATGTCGTTTGCGAGACCGGTTGTTGCAAATTTCTTTTCCAGATCAACGACGATTTGGTCGAACTTGCGGGTGCCGTCGCACATTTTAAGGATTTCTGCGGAACTTTGGTTGAGTTCTACCATGCCTTCAGGGTAGAGGATAACATCTTTTTGCTGGGCTTCTTCCCATTGCAGACGGTGCAGGGGGGAGAATTTGATTGGCTTGTCAGGGTAGAGTGTCATGTATTTATGCAGATTTGTTGTAATTCAATGGGTATTTGCAACCTATGTATTTATTTTTTCCAGAACCATAATTTCCTGAGCTAAGCAGGTCGTAATTTTTATCGAAAAATGCTTTTGGTTCGGAAAGGTTCATGAGTTTTAGAATTGGTTTAGTGGTAGCTTTACGTTAATTCCATAACGAGATAATTCTAGTTTTCCTGTCTTGTTGTAATAATCAACAATGCCGTTTTCCCACGCAATCCAAACTTCCTCAGCACCAGCCTGCAAATAGAGCTGAACCTTATTGGTCATTTCTTCTTTCGAATTGGAAGGCGAGACCACTTCAATGCAAATTTCAGGGGCATGCGTATAAGGTGTTTCATAACCGTGTTGCTTGATAAAGGCTTTGGAACACCACGCAACATCGGCGACTTTTACGCCCTCGGTGGTTTGAATTGAGCATTCAATTAATGTTTCACCTTTTTTGAGCTTGCGTTCAAGTAAAGCGCCGATGTGTAATTGTAAACGTCCGTGTTTATTGGATGCTGGCGTCATTTCAATTTTTCCATAACGGTTCAACTCGATTTTAAAAGGTAGGTTTTCAAAATACGGGTTATCAACCACTTCTGCCCATTGCATTGCCTGATCTCCTGTTATACGAAAATGCGCTTTTTCATGGTTGTTCTCCATCGCTTGTCGATGGCAACCAACCTTCGGTAAGGATGTTGTCAATTGTCCAAGGGCAGGCTTCTGGAAAACAGTCCATGCCGGTCTCATTGATGGTTATCGAAACGGCATCCCCCCAAGCATCTGCCAGCCATTCTACATCATGGACGGATGTCTTGAGGCTGGGCGTATTTATTAAGCGACGCGCAATAGCTTTACGCTGTTCTTTAATGGTGCGTTGCCAACTGCTGCTTTGACGTGCCGATTGGTATTGCCATTTAAGCAAATGGGCTAAAAGTACCGCCATACGGCTTGCCAGTTCGCGTTGTTCGCTTTTGCCCACGTCTTCAATTTCCTCGGCGATGTGTTCTATATCGATGGCTGACAGCTGACCGGACCGTAACAGATAGGCTTGTTCTTTGGCCCAGGCCACAATGTCATGTTCGTAAGTTGCGACCATGCTATTACTTTATATTGAAATACGGAGGCATGTCGTTAATATACGCCATGTACATCGCATCCGCCATCGTCCATAGCACATCCAGCTTGAATTGCAGAATTTGAATCATCCGGTCTTGCTGTTCGCGGGTTTTATACCAATCCAGAGTGATGGCTAAGCCGTGTTCGACATCGCGGCGCGCTTCGGTCAGGCGCTTGCGGAAATAGATATAGCCTTCCTGTTCGACCCAAGGATAATGTTCCGGCCAGTTATCGAGGCGCTGCTGGTGAATTTTTGGGGCAAACAGCTCGGTTAATGAGGAGCTTGCCGCTTCGTGCCATTCCGCTCTTCGGGCAAAATTAACATAAGCATCAACCGCAAAACGCACACCCGGTAATACGAATTTTAACGAGGTGATGTCTTCCCGGCTCAAGCCGACTGCCATGCCCAGTTGTATCCATGCTTCAATGCCGCCGGGATCGCCGGGGTGACCGTCATGGTCCATAATCCGCTGTACCCATTTGGCGCGAGTTTCGCGATCCGGGCAATTGGCCAGAATATTGGCGTCTTTAATAGGAATGCAGACTTGGTAATAAAAACGATTGGCTACCCAGCCTTGCAGCTGCTCTTTGGTAAGTTTACCTTCGTTCATCAGCGTATGGTAAGGGTGATGAATATGGTAAAACTTTTCCATGCCGCGTAGTTCGGCTTCAAATTGTTCTTTAGTCCAGGCTTGATTGTCGTTGCTCATGATATATCCTTTATAAATCGATTTCTAAACCGTCGTAAGACACTTCAATGCCCGCGGCATCAAGTATTTTACGCTGTTCGGAATCATCGTCTAAAATCGGGTTGGTGTTGTTGATGTGGATCAATATCTTGCGGCTATTTGCAACGCTGCTTAACACTTCTATCATGCCGCCTGCACCGGATTGAGGCAAGTGGCCTATTTCTCGGGCTTTTTTATGGCTGATATTCTGGGTACACATTTCGTCATCGGTCCAGAAAGTGCCGTCTACCAGTATACAATCGGCGGCTTGCATCGCCGCCATGACATGCGGTTCAATTTCGCCCAGGCCTGGGGAATAGAATACTTTTTTGCCGGTGGAAATTTGTTCGATGATCACGCCGATATTGTCGCCGTCATGTGGGTCATGCCGATGCGGCGAATAAGGCGGCGCTTTGCTTTTTAAGGCTTGGGTATAAAAGCGCAAATCGTCAATGCCGGGAATAGTAAAGCTGCTGCCATCGAAAGGAATAGGGTGGTGGTTAACGGTGCAGTAATCTTCCAGCATTTTAAATAACGGGAAGCCGGTAGTCAGATCCTGCTTGACCATTTCCGTACAGTAAACGTCCAGCGGTTTGCCTTCTCTGAGCATCAGCATTCCGGTGGTATGGTCGATTTGGCTGTCGATCAGCATGATCGCTTTAATGCCGGTATCGCGGACGCCTTCTTTAGGCTGGATTGCGGGAAAGGCTTCCAGTTGTGCGCGAATGTCGGGGGAGGTGTTAAACAGCAGCCAGTTAAGGTTGTCGGTACTTACCGCAATGGATGACTGGGTACGGGCTGTGCCGTTCATTTCTTTGTGTCGCAAGCGGTGACAATTATGGCAGTTGCAGTTCCATTGAGGAAAACCGCCGCCTGCACCTGAACCGAGAACTCTGATTTTCATAGTTTGGAAGGTAGCTTAAATAGGAGAATAAAAGCTAAATGATACGGGAATAACAGATTTCAGGCAAAAAAAGGGGCTCATCAAGAGCCCCTTTTTTGTTCCAAACCGAATTAACGATTGTAGATGTACATTGTTACTTCAAAACCGAAACGCAGGTCTGTGTAGCTAGGTGTTTCCCATTTCATCGTGAACCTCCAGAAGTGTTTAAATTATTATGCTAGCTTGATCAAGTAAGCTGAATCGAAGTATACGATGAACCATTTTTTTACGCAACTCCAATAATCCCTTCTGGATATGGCGGCATCTAATCGAATAATTTGAATACCAATGAAGACAGGGCTGTTAACAAATCCGGCTCATTATCTTCAATATGCAGATAACTGCGGCGCTTATGATTTAAGCTAACGGATGTTGTTTGTTCTGGTTGCTTTTGCTGTGTTTTTTGTTGTGCCAATAATTGCCCGCCGGCTTTTTTCCATTCCATTAAATGGGTGATTTCACCGTTATCCAGCCAGATACCGTGTTTTTGGCATCGATCGATAATTACCCCGCTACGATAGCCGAAGCTGAGCCTGTTCATCAGTATTCGACACACAGGGCATTTAATATATATCACCTTTTTAGACTGGTAGCGGTCTTTGTTGATATTTTGGATATGTTTAAAATTGACGGTTTCTACACTGGAAACAGCATTATCCAGCAGGATTTCTATCTCGCCGGGGTCAAAAAATAAACCGAAACATTCGGTGCAGCGCTCTATATATAGATGACCGTTAATTTTAAGGTCGATGGTTTGTAAGGAGATATTGCAATGCGGACAAATGCGGTCGGAATAAGGGTTTTCGACGCTGTAAAGCTGCTTATTCTGCAAATCGACATCATTACGTACACCGCAATATTGGCAACGGTTGGTATTGGGCTCTAATGGGGCAGAACAGCTCTTGCAATTGGCCATAATTAAAAATTATCCAGCAGTTGTTGCTTTTTTGCGGTATATTCTTCAGCGGTTATCAACTGTGCATCATGCATTTTTTTTAACTGTTCAAGCTTTGCTACAGTATCATCGGCGACTTGCGGTTTATGTTGAAATGCTTGAGCCATATTTTGTCCTAAGCCCATACCGGCCCCGATGCCGACTCCGATACCTGCTGTGCCGCTTTCATTTCTGGCGGCTTCACGCATGGCTTCTAATTGTTGAACACTGGCATAATCCAGGCCGACGGCTTGAGCGGCCTGAGCTTCAGCGGTTAAATCGGCGATGCGGTTAATGCGTTTTAGCGTTTCGTCATCAAAGTTGGTGCCTTCGATCCGGAAATCGGTGATTTCAAAGCCCAGCTTGGTGAAAATGGCGGCTAACTGCTCATTTAAGCCTTCGGCAATTTCATTGCGATTGGCATCGATGTCGGTGTAAGTAAAGCGACTTACTGCCAGAAAGTCCGAGATAGGATGAATCATTCTCGCGGACATGACTTTTCTAAAATCATCGGCAAAAAAATCGCTATGACTGCCGACAACATTGACGAAAAAACTTTGCGGGTCGGTGATGCGATAACTGTAATTACCGAAAGCGCGCAGTCCGACCGGAAATTTATATTTAGGGTCTTCGTATTTAATCGGTGAAGTCGTTCCCCATTTTTGATCCAAAATCTTGCTGGTTTTAAAAAAATAAATCCCAACCTTATGCTCGCTGTCGAAAAACTGCATAAACTTGCGAATGGTTGTCCAAAATGGAATATTATCGGTTTCCAAGTCGACCATACAGGGTTGGGTAATTACCGTTTTGACTTTTCCCCGATAGACGAAAATACAGCCTTGTCCCGGTCCTACAATCAGTTTAGAGGCATTTTTAATTTCATCGCCGTTATCCGTCCATTGGCTAAAGAGCACATCGCTACGCGGGTTAGTCCATTCAATTACCGAACGGAGTTGTCGTTTTATACCGTCAAAAAATGCCATCTTGAGCCTCGATTGTTTTGATATGGAAAAACCTGGTTTTTTATGTTAGTTTCCATTTTAACGGTCAATGTAGTCAGGCGCAACGCGTAAACGGCGTGCTTTATGGGGCGGCTTACCAAAAACAATGTACCGGAATATTTCCATAGGCCTATGATTTATCGATTCTTAGCAGATTTTGTTCTTATTCTTCATTTCCTGTTTATCGGCTTTGTTGTTTTTGGCGGATTGTTGGTGTTACGTTATTTTTGGATTGCGTTGATTCACTTGCCTGCTGTGTTCTGGGGGGTATTTATTGAATTGACAGGAGGCTTGTGTCCGCTTACGGTGATGGAAGTGGAATTTCGCCGAATGGCCGGGGATTCCGGCTACTCGGTTAGCTTTATTGAGCATTATCTTCTGCCTATCATTTATCCCATCGGACTTACCCGAGATATTCAGTTTTGGCTGGCAGGTTCGGTCATGCTGATCAATATTGCGATATACGGAGTGATTGTTTATCGGTTAATGAGCCGCCGAAGAGAATGAAGTTTAAAATGTGACTTGCGCTAGATAGTTGTTCCATTGCGCGCCTTTCCATATTTTAATCAAAGGTATTGGTGAGGGTGTTACCCAGTACAGCATTATGGTACAGATTGTCATTAATATCGAGGCAGTCATATTGTTATAACTGAATAATTTCAATGCGGTACCAAAAGATTTTTTCATTCTTAAATTAGCTAAATTAGTGCTGTAGAGTTCATCTAATAGCAAATGCACGATAAAGCCCAAGGCAATGAAAATGCCGTTTAGCCAGGCATGCGAAGCATCCCGGTGTAGAAAGCGATGGCTGATACAGGTCATTAACAATGCAAAAAATAAGGCGGCCAATAATGAATGGAATACGCCGCGATGAACGGTAAGGCTGTTAAACAAGGACATCATTCCATAACGAATAAACAGATAAATGCCTGTCATAATCAGCAATAGCTGGTTTGGCGCAGAACTGTCTTTTAATTTATACAGCGTCGCAGCTACGCCCATAATCGCTAACACATTAAACAATATTTTTACCGGTTTTGAGTTATCCGCATCAATATCAGGCAATAGTCCGCCTAAGGTGCCCAGGAAAACGAGCCAGGGAATATCGTTGTTAGTGATCAAATGGACATTAGCTGCGACGAGTGCCGCTCCGGTGCCGACGACTGAAGCGATGAATAAATGGGTGTTGAAATTGGCCATATGAATTAAAAATTTAATTGCGGGTTTTCAGTCTCCAGGGATTGTGAAAGTGCTATTCAAACCGGGCTGAAAAAATTATTTAGCACGAAGAACACGAAGAAAAATAATTAAAGTCATTTAATGCATTAAATACTTCGTGTTCCCCGTGGTTTTCGAGGGTATTTTGAGATGACTATTTTGGGCTCTATGTGATTTCTAGTGGGTAAAATACCTTCATCGGAGCATTGTAATAGTAAATCCGTTCGTCCTGAGCTTGTCGAAGGACGAACGGGGAAAGGTGACATGCTTATGCAAAGTTACCCACTCAATTTCACATAGAGCCCTATTATTTTTCGGTTTTTTCGAGCTGTAACAACACAATGAAAACCGCTTATGCCAAAAGATTAACCAGCATTTGTTCATAGATGGCGGATAAAACGTCCAAATCTTCTACGCCGACATGTTCGTTGATTTTATGGATGCTCTCATTCAATGGCCCGAGTTCGATAACCTGCGCACCGGTCGGGGCGATAAAACGTCCGTCCGAGGTGCCGCCGCCGGTATCATCGAGCGTTTCAAAGCCGGTAACGGTTTTGATCGCGGCGTGGGCGGCATCGATTAATGCGCCTGATTCAGTCAAAAATGGATTGCCGGATAAGCGCCATTGCAACTCGTATTTGAAAGCGTATTTGTCCAATATGGCTCGGGTACGTTGCTTGATGGTTTCTTCGTCCAGTTCGGTGCAAAAACGCAGGTTGAACTGAACGGCGACACTGCCGGGGATGATGTTTTCCGCGCCGGTTCCTGAATTGATATTGGAAACCTGCAAGCTGGTCGGCGGGAAAAATTCATTGCCGTGATCCCAGACTTCATCGGTCAGGTCTTTTAAGGCCGGAGCAAAGCTGTGTATCGGGTTGTCGGCGAGTTCGGGATAAGCGACGTGGCCTTGTATGCCTGCAATGGTCAGTTTCGCGCATAAAGAGCCGCGCCGACCGACGCGGATTACGTCACCGATCTTTTTGTCGCTGGACGGTTCTCCGACCAGGCACCAGTCTATTTTTTCGTTGCGCTGTTCCAGCACCTCGACGACTTTAACTACGCCATTGGTGGCTATGCCTTCTTCATCGCTGGTCATCATTACCGCAATAGAGCCTTGATGATTCGGGTGCTTGGCGATAAAGCGCTCGACGGCGGTGATAAAACAGGCGATACCGCCTTTCATGTCGGCAGCGCCACGGCCATAAAGCTTGCCGTCAAGGATAGTCGGCTCGAATGGCGGAGAAATCCAGGCATCCAAAGGGCCGGTAGGCACAACATCGGTGTGACCGAGGAAGGTAAACAGCGGTTTGGCATCGCCGCGCCTCAGCCAGATGTTTTGGGTGTCTGCAAAGTCCAGGCGTTCCTCTATGAAGCCCAGTTTGGTCAAGCGTGCGGCCAGCACATCCTGGCAACCCGCATCTTTTGGCGTTACCGATTCGCGGCTGATAAGATCTTTAAGGAGTTCTAGTGTGTTGCTCATAGTAAAATTCTCGTTCCCGCGCACCGCGTGGGAATGCTATCAGGGACGCGCTGCGTCCCGTGTTTATATGGATTACGTTTTTCAATGTTACGCGTGATTCGCGGCGCAGCGCACCGTAACTGTATTCCCACGCGGCGCGCGGGAACGAGGAAGTCAGGTCAGGTTTTCTGCGCATTTGTTTCCGACAGGCTTGCGGCATATCCGCCATCCTTGGCATTAAACCCAAGAATGAGTTTTTCGCCGGTATCTAAAACCGGGCGTTTAATCAGGGTAGGGGTAGTCAGCATGAGTTGCAGGGCTTTGTCTTGGGTTAGGTTGTTTTGTTGATCGCTGCTGAGTTGCCGCCAGCTGGTGCTGCTGCGGTTAAGCAGTTTGTTCCAGTCTAAATGGTCGGCGAAATGCTGTAGCAGCTCAGGCGTTAAACCGTCGGTTCTAAAATCATGGAAGCGATAGGCTATGTTATTTTGATCCAGCCAGTTGCGCGCCTTTTTGACGGTGTCGCAGTTTTTGATGCCGTAAAGCGTGTGAGTTTTGGGGCTTTGCAAATTTACAATCTCCGTATGGAAGGCGTATAGCGCCTCGCGTATTGATGTTGAAATGGAAGGATGCCTGGCAATCCCCAATTCATCAAGGTTGGAGCCGATAATGGGTAAGGTGATTGAAGCGGCTTCGATCACTTGAGCGGACATGACGGTCAGGGTTTCTTTAAGGGATGCTTGGGCAATAGTGGCACGCGGTGATGCATTAAATAAAGCGACCGGCTTGTTGACAAAAGCTTCAGTGGCAACCATCCAATCCAAGGCGTTTTTCATCACTCCCGTTACGCCGTGAGCGTATTCCGGGCTGGCAATAATAACGCCGTCGGCTTCAAGCAGGCGGGCGTAAAAATCGGTAACTGGGGACGAGTCGGATATTTCAATATCGGGGTTGAACAGCGGCAGGTGGCCTAGCTCGGTAAACAGTTCGATACGAATATCGGCTGGAGCCAAGCAAGCAACTGCGCGCAGCAGAGCTGAGTTCAACGATGCGGATCGAAGGCTGCCTGAAACGGCCAGGATTTTGATAATCGGCATCGTTGATTCTACAGCGGTTTTACAATTGGCTATTCAGCAATTCGTCTATGCTGGGCAATTGCTTGTCGGTTTTGCAGCGGATTTTATACAGGTCGACAAATTCCATGAAAGCTTGTTCTAAATCGGCGAGGATTTCTTCCTCGTTTTCACGCTCGTCATCGGGAACATCCGTAGATTCCAAGTATTCATGTTGCAGGGCGACTTCGCTGTTTAAAGCAAGCGTAGCGTAAATGATGGCATTGTTGGATATGTTATCGCTCATGGTATTGGCCTTGGTTAGGTTATTGGTGGATTAGTATAGCTATTTGGAAAAAGTTTCGTCCGGTACATGTAGGGCGCGCCGTGGTAGCTTAGGCGCGCATGGCACGCTCTACAACTGATGCCCTAATGTTGGGGCAGTAATAGGAAACTTTTCCGGGCAATTATTTGTGCAAGAGCAGTTATTAGTCCTGTTCTCTAAAACGAATGGTCAGGCCTTGTAAAAAGTTTCTTAGAATCTGGTCGCCGCATTCCCGGTGATGTTTATGGTCCTTTTTCCTGAAAAACGAGCTGAGTTCGCCTTTGGACAGTTCAAAGTCAGCTAGCTTTAAGGTGCTCAGCATGTCCTCTTCTTTAAATTCCAGGGCAATACGCAGTTTTTTGAGTATGGTGTTATTGGTTAACGGTTCGGGCTTTTTTTGCTGCGCGGGCGGATTTTCCTGCCTGCCTCTTCTATAGATAATCAGGCCGTCTAAAAATTGCTCCATCAGCTTATTGCTAAGCGGGACGTAATCGGCTTCGTTGTCTTTTTTGAGCAGCTTGAGCAGCTCATCCCTGTTAATCTCTACATCGCTTAAGGCAAAGATATCGATCATGGTTTGATCTTTAAGCTCTAAAGCGTAACGTACCCGGCGTAATACATCGTTATTAATCATGTTCTCTATTTGGTAACTTTATGGTGACTGTACAGTTTCCTGTACGCGATTTGGATCTGTTTCTTGAAGCGCTTGGTTTTTTTCCTGTAAGAAAGCAAGCACATCCTCATTATTGACTTGATAGTAAATGTCTTCAACGAGAACGGTAACGCCTATTGAATCGAAAGTAATCGCATCGCCAAGATAGTAATAAAAGGATTGCCAATGCTCGTTCTGTTTAAAGATCTCAATTTCCGCGATGGTTTGATCAATTAAAACATACTCTTCCAACGTCGAAATATTTCGGTATTTCAAACGTTTGGCATTTTTATCAAACTTTCGGGTCGATTTGGATAAGACTTCAATGATAATTACCGGCGATTGTTGATAATACGCCTCGGTCATGCCTTGCTGGCAAACCACCATCACATCGGGATAGAAAAAGTCGTTAGCCACCTTAACTTTCATGTCGGCTATAAAAGTCCTGCAAGGCGTGCCTTTTAATTGGTTCTTCAATTCAGCAAATATATTGCCTGCCAGCAGATTATGAGTTTCACTCGCACCAGCCATTGCAAAAACTTCGCCATCAATGAATTCATGCTTAAACTCTGCGGCAAGTTCGCCTTGTAGATACTCTTCTTCAGTTATCTTGTTATTTGAGTATTTTAAGCTCATTGGCTTGCTCCTGTTTTGGCATGGTGCGAGTCAGGTTCTGCTTAATCCCTTAATAACTCATTAATTCCGGTTTTACTGCGGGTTCTTTCGTCAACTTGTTTGATGATAACCGCGCAATACAAGCTGTAAGTGCCGTCA
>JADHTX010000077.1 GCA_016784875.1 Methylobacter sp. | reverse complement strand
ATTGCTGATTTCCCGAAATACCACGTAAACAGACATGATCTTGGTAAGACTGGCGGGGGCCAGCTTAACATCGGCATTGTTTTCTGCCAGTACTTTGCCGGTGTTGTGATCCAGTAGTATGAAGCTGCTAGCAGCAATAGTAGGCGCTGCCGGTGTTGAGATTTCGGCGTCTTCTGCATTTGCAGGGGTTATGGCAGCTATCAGGAAAAATAATAAAAAAACAGGGAGATTTTTAAAAAGAATCATTGCTCTCTAATGGTAGACATAGGATGGGCTTAGGCACGAAGTCCATCAATCGCGATCGATGGGCTTTTAAACCAGCCCATTCTATAGCCTTATTGTAACATGGCGATCTGTTTTTGCTTCGATTCAGTAACAAATTGGGTTGCTGTTATACCCAGCTTTGCCAGCTGTGCATTCAGCTTACGAGCGCTTGCAGGCGATTTGATTGGCCCCATTTGAACCCTGTAGAGTGTAGAGCCTTTGTGCGTCGAGGGCATTATTTTAGGTTGAGGTAAATGATGAGCGGCAATTTTATTTTGCAATTTCAATGCTTTTTTCTTTTTGCCGAAAGTGCCTACTTGTAAATAGACACTTTTTTCTTGTTTTTGCGCTACTTTTTGTAGATGAGCCAATGCCTGTTCGGGGGCTATCGCCTTGATTTCGACTTTCCCTGAGCCTGCTTGCTGAATATTCAGTTTTTTAGCTGCCGCATATGACAAGTCCATCACTCGGTTGCCATGGAAAGGGCCTCGGTCATTGATACGAACAATAACGCTACGTTGATTTTCCAGGTTAGTGACGCGAGCATAAGATGAAAGCGGCAGTGTTTTGTGTGCGGCAGTCATCGCGTACATGTCGTATATTTCGCCGGATGCGGTTTTTTTGCCGTGAAATTTAGGGCCGTACCATGAGGCTATACCTTGTTTCAGGTAGCGGGTAATGCGAGGTAAGAAATCTTCTTGTTGGTCGGCGGTGTCCTGCGTATCAGGAGCGCTCATGTGTAAAATAGAATGGTATCTAGCAGTGGTTGTATCTGATATGTCGCTGGTTTTTATTTGTTCGGTGGTACAACTGCATAAAACAAAAATTAAAAGTATCGGTATGATTTTACTCATGGGTAAGAGCCTTTTTTATTTAAAATAGATAGGCTTAACTGATATACGGCCATGGCATATAAAGGACTGTGATTGTAGCGGGTAATGACATAAAAATTGTCTAATGCCGCCCAGAGTTCTTCGCCTTGTTGGAGTTCAAAGTTAAGCAGTTTCACTTTACTGTCTAAAGGTAATTGCCTCGATATGATTAAGTTGAGCGATTCTAACTCAGTAAGGCTTAAGTTCGGCTTAAGGTCTTTATTGAGTGCTGACTTGTAGTTTTCGTCTTTGGCTGTGACGGGAATAGCAATAGTCTTGCCGACTTGCCAATGGTGCTTGGCAAAATAATTGCCGATACTACCGATGACATCGCTGTTGTTGTGCCAAATGTCGCGACGATTATCATTGTCAAAATCGACGGCATAAGCCCTGAAACTGCTGGGCATAAATTGCGGCATACCCATGGCTCCGGCGTAAGAACCTAATGGATCGGTGGGGGAAATACGCTCGTCACGACAAAGTAGCAAGAAGTTTTCAAGTTCGCTAAGAAAGAATTTACTGCGGGCGGGGTAGGCAAAAGCCAGCGTAGATAGTGCGTCGATTACGCGGTGATCGCCTGTTTTTTTGCCGAACAGCGTTTCAACACCGATAATTGCAGTAATGATTTCAGCCGGAACGCCGTATTGTTGCTCTGCGGCGGCCAGCGCTGGTGCATTGTCTCGCCAAAATTGTACTCCGGCGTTAATTCGGGCTTCGGTTAAGAATATTTTGCGATATTTGTGCCAAGGCAGGCCTTCAGAGGGCGAGGAGATTCTTTTGAGTATATCTTGCTTGATCTCGACGGTTGCAAACAAAGCGTCAAGTTCGGATTTATTAAACTGGTGTTTTACTACCATTTGCTCGATAAAGGCATTCATCGCTTCAGCTTCTTTGTCTGAGGGACGTTGGTAGGTAGTCTGAGGATGAATGGAAGCTTTTCCTGCGGGATGTTGGTAAGGGGCTGGTGTGTCTATTTCAGAAACACAGGATATGGCGGATAAGCAAACGCAACCAAGTACGATAGGGGTTAAGGGTGATTTTAGTTTCATGGGCTTGGGATTAATTAGTGTGGTAAGAATTTCTTATGGGTATGAATTGACATAAGAATGCCGAAACCGGACAGTAACGTGACTATGGAGGTGCCGCCATAGCTGATTAAGGGTAATGGGACGCCGACGACGGGGAGCACGCCGATGACCATGCCGATGTTAACAAAAACATAAACAAAAAATGTAAATGCTAGGCTGCTGGCTAATAAGCGGCTGTATGTGTCCTGAGCTTGTGAGGCAATATACAGGCAACGGCTGATGATAAGCAAATACAAAACCAATAGGCCTACGCAGCCGAAAAGACCGAATTCTTCAGCAAACACTGCAAAGATAAAGTCGGTAGAGCTTTCCGGTAAAAAGTCTAGTTCTGACTGGGTACTGCCTAACCAGCCTTTTCCATAGATGCCCCCGGAGCCGATGGCAATTTTCGATTGGATGATATGGTAACCCCTACCTAAGGGGTCGGCTTCCGGATTTAAGAAGGTAAGTACCCTATCGCGCTGATAGGTACGCATAAAGTGCCAAAGTATGGGTGTCATTCCCGTTAGCGTGGCGGTGATTGCCAGGATGAATCGCCATGAGAGTCCGGCAAAAAATAGTACGCCTGCACCAGAACTGGCAACTAGCAAGGAAGTCCCCAGATCGGGTTGTTTGGCGATGAGTAGGGTCGGGATGATGATCAGTATGCCTGCAATCAGTAATTGTTTCGGTTTTGGTGGTAATGCGTGTTCCGCTAAATACCAGGCGACCATCATGGGCGTGGTGATCTTGATCATTTCCGAAGGCTGGAAACGGAAAAAACCAAGGTCCAGCCAGCGTTGTGCTCCTTTACCGAATTGGCCTAATATCAGTACCGCAACGAGCAGTAACAGTCCAAGGCCAAAAAGCAGGGCCGAATAACGCTTAAATTGATAAGGGTCAACGTGAGCTAATATTGTCATTAAAAAAAAAGCTAATCCGACTCTCGCCGCTTGGCGCATCAGTACATCCATATCCTGACTGCTTGCGCTGTAAAGAATAATAAAGCTCAATAAGGAGATAAGGAATAAGCCGATAAATAAAGGGATGTCTATGTGCAGTTTTCTGAGGATATTGCCGATAACCGACGGAGGATGAAATTGTTCGCTTCGAGTTTCAGTTTTCATGATTGCTTCCTAAAAATTGCTTGATAACCTTGCCTGCAATGGGTGCGGCTACTGAGCCGCCGTGACCTCCGTTTTCAACGATAACGGCAACTGCAATTTTGGGGTCGTCGGCCGGGGCAAAAGAAATAAACAAGGCGTGGTCACGTAATTTAAAGTTAATGTCGTTTTCGTTGTATTTAGCATCTTGCTTAATGTTAAAGACCTGTGCAGTTCCAGTTTTTCCGGCGATTTGGTAGTCAATGTCTTTGCCAATACTTTTGGCTGTGCCGTGTGGGTCATGAATAACATTGATCATGGCTGAGATGATGCTATTAATGTTTTCCGGGTTAAGATTGAGGTCTTCCTGGGGAGAAAGGGAGTCCTCCGGAATGGCTGATTTTTTTACCAGAAAGGGCGTAACCACCTTGCCTTTATTTGCCAATGTGGCAGTGGCTCTGGCAAGCTGTATCGGCGAGACCTGAAGAAATCCCTGGCCTATTCCGGTGATTAACGTTTCCCCCGGATACCAGGCCTGATTGCGTCGATTACGTTTCCATTCGCGCGATGGCAATAGACCCTGCTTTTCTCCAACCAGATCAATGCCGGATTTTTCACCAAAACCAAAATGGTGTAAAAAATTATGCATACGGTCTATGCCCAGAGTTAATGCCAAGCTGTAAAAATACACATCACAGGATTGAGTGATGGCTTCAGTCATATTAACAGAACCATGACCGCCTCGTTTCCAATCCCGGTAGTGGTGGCTGACATTAGGCAGTTGATAATAGCCGGGGCAGAAAGCTTTGTGCTCTGCACTGATGGCGTTGTATTCAAGTCCGGCCAGTCCAATAAACGGTTTAAGCGTCGATCCCGGAGGATATAAGCCACGTAGTGCGCGATTATAGAGCGGTTGATTATCGGAGGTTTGTAGTGCTTGGTACGCATCGTTGCTTATGCCGATGACAAAAGGATTAGGATCAAATCCGGGACGGCTGGTGAAAACCAGTACACCGCCGGTTTTAATTTCAATGGCGACTACCGCGCCATTGAAAGTGTCTAATGCGTCATAAGCGGTCTTTTGCAAATCTATATCCAGTGTCAGGTAAAGATTCTCACCCGGAACGGGAGGGACTGAGTTTACCGTATTGATAGCGCGACCCTGTACATTGGTTTCTATTTCCGCATAGCCGGTTTTGCCATGCAGTTCGGTTTCATAGGTGTTTTCTATACCAATTTTACCGACATGGCTTGAGCCTCGATATTCGGCAATAGGCAGCGATTTCATTTCCGCTTCGTTGATACGGCCCACGTAACCGACTACATGAGAGGCTAAGTCGGTATAGGGGTAATGCCGAACCAGACGCGCCTGAATGTCAACACCTGGAAAATAAGGTCTGGCTACCGCAAATTTGGCGATTTCCTCGTCGCTCATACTCATTAATAATGGAGTGCTGGCAAAGCGTTTTTGTCGTTTGCGTTGTTTCTGGAATTGGTCGATTTTTTCGTCAGAGATATCGAGTAGTTTTTGCAATCGCAGCAAGGTATCATCAAGGTCGATAATTTGCTCAGGAATGAGTTCAAGACTGAAAGATTGTGTGTTGTCAGCCAAGACTTTGCCATGCCGGTCATAAATAATGCCTCTCGTCGGCACTAGAGGCTCTATCTTAATGCTGTTATCTTTTGCCAGTGTTGTGTAATGTTCGTGCCCCACAATTTGTAGGTAAACCAGGCGCACAACTAGGCCTGAGGTTAACAATAATATGACAATAAATGCTGCAATAATGCGGTTGAGGAATAGACGACTCTCTACTAACTTATTTTTAATAGTATAGATACGAGACATAAAGGTTTCAGTGGGTATTATTTAGTGCGTCGTGACAAGCGGACACGACGCAATGCTGTATAAATCAGGGGCCAGAATAGGGTGCCTGTAGTAACTGGTAGCCAGAATGAAGCATGCAGCTGTGCAGGGTGCTGAATATTTTTAAGCCAGAAAAGCAATATTTGGGTGAATAGCAGGCATAAGAAAATAAATAAGCCTTGTTGCGGCAATGGAAATTGACGCAGGCGCTTATGCAGTAGGAGGCAAGCATAAATGACTAATGAATAGGCCAGTGCATATTGGCCGAATACCCTTCCTGTCAACACGTCGGTAAATAATCCGATGGTCCATGCATGAAAGATGCCGACTCGTTCCGGTACGGCAATTGCCCAGTAAATAAGAACCAGAAGTATCCAGTCTGGATTGATTTGGGTCAAAAAACCAGGCCATGGTGCAATTCTTAAGCACATCGCCATGATAATAGTCAAAATAATACGGCCAAAGCCAGAATAGTTATTCATCAAGGTCTGTCTCTGCACTTTCTGCGGGTGCTTTGTGTGTTAATTTGCTTTTGGAAGGTTGAGCATTGGAGGGGGCAAGGACTTCCGGTGTTGGTTTTGTGGTCAGTGAAACAGGAGATGAGTCGCTCCACACAATCAGCAGCTCTCTGTTTCGGTCTAGCATGGCTTTGGGGGTGGCGGTAATGTTGACGAAAGGTTTGTTGGTTATCGGGGTGAAATCATCGACCACGGCTACCGGATAACCCGATGGAAAGGTGCCGCCTAAGCCCGATGTTATCAGCAAATCGCCGGGGCGGATGTCGGCATTATTAGGTAAAAATGGCAAGTTAAGTCGATTTATCTGGCCGCTGCCAACAGCAATAGTCAACAGGCCGTTACGATTGACCTGTACCGGGATGGCATGGTTCGGGTCGGTAATTAACATGATTTCAGAACTAAATGGCAGGGCGCGAAAAACTTGCCCGACCACGCCATTTGCATCCAATACCGGTTGTTGGGGGTGGACGCCGAAACGCGTACCTTTGTTGACGACTACAATATGTTCGTAGGGAGCCATGTTGATCGACAATAATTCTGCGATCAGTAATTGTTCTCCTAGTTTAAAGGAGTTTTCCAGTAATGCACGCAGGCGAATGTTTTCTTTTTCCAGAGAATCAAATTTAAGTAAGCGAGTTTTATCAATAAATTGTTCTTCGCGTAAGCGGGTGTTTTCACTTTTTAAGGTCGAATAGGAACTGATAGAGTGGGAGGTTTGCTCGATCAATACTGACGGTAGGTCGATCAAATATTTTATGGGGTCGATTACAACGGATAATGTGGCTCGAAGCGAGTCCAGTTGATGACTTCTGTATTCAGTTATCAGTAAAGCCACTGAAGCGATTATGGCTACCAGCAGGCGAGTGTTAATGGACGGTCCGGTAGCAAATAAAAGTTTTATAGCGGGATGCCTCTATATCCAGTTTAAAAATAACGGCAACTTTTGTAGGTTGGGGCGTATCTCTCTTCCAACCTACAGTCTTGATTTTCTGCCTAAATAAATAATTTAATGGATAACGCTTGATTACTCTAAGGAAAAAGTTGAGACACCTTTTTTATCCAGCATCTCCAGAACCATGCCTCCGCCCCTGGCGACACAAGTTAGCGGATCCTCTGCGATATAGACCGGCAGACCGGTTTCTTCCGCTATCAGCCGATCTATATCTTTTAGCAATGCCCCGCCGCCGGTTAAAAATATACCGCGAGTTGCCACATCTGAGCCTAATTCAGGTGGAGTTTGTTCTAGGGCTAATTTTACCGCGCCGACAATGCCGGATAGCGGTTCTTGCAATGCTTCCAGAATTTCATTGCTATTCAATGAAAAACTGCGCGGCACACCTTCGGCTAGATTGCGGCCTTTGACCTCTATTTCCCTGACTTCGCTGCCGGGGTAAGCCGTGCCGATTTCATGTTTTATTCTTTCTGCGGTGGCTTCGCCAATTAAGGTGCCGTAGTTTCTGCGGACATAGTTAATAATAGCTTCGTCAAAGCGGTCTCCACCGATGCGGACAGATGAGGAATAGACGATACCGTTGATTGAGATAACGGCTACTTCGGAGGTGCCTCCGCCAATATCCAAAACCATAGAGCCGCAAGCTTCGTCGACTGGCAAGCCTGCACCGATAGCGGCCGACATGGGTTCTTCAATCAAATAAACTTCGCGTGCGCCAGCCATGGCCGCAGACTCTCTAATGGCGCGACGTTCAACTTGTGTTGAGCCGCAAGGTACGCAGATTAAAATGCGTGGACTGGGTCGCAGCAGCTTGCTTTGATGGACTTTTTCGATAAAAAATCTCAGCATGCGTTCGGTAACGGCAAAATCGGCGATAACTCCATCCTTTAGTGGGCGGATTGCGGTAATATTGCCTGGAGTACGTCCCAGCATGCGTTTTGCATCAATGCCCACGGCAGCAATAGTTTTATTGCCTCGGATTCGGTCTTCTTTGATAGCGACAACCGATGGTTCATTAAGCACAATTCCCTGTCCGGGAATATAGATCAATGTATTGGCGGTTCCCAGGTCAATAGCGAGGTCGTTGGAGAAAAGGCCGCGAATTCTTTTGAACATTTTTAGCTGTATCCTTAGGGGAATAGAAATTGTATTACTTTATCAATCAAGCGGGTATTTGAGCAAGATATAAAGTATTATAAACATATTAATTGTAGAATCTCTGAAATTTTTTATTGGGAGTTAATCGTGTCTTTAACGGTAAGTGAAGTCGAAGATTGTGCACATTTAGCGCGACTGGGAATTGAGGAACAGGATATTGCCTCTTATGCAAAAGATTTGTCCGGGATGCTGGATTTAATGACGCAGATGAATGATCTTGATACTGATGACGTTGAGCCAATGGCTCATCCTATGGATCAGGTGCAAAGATTGCGAGCCGATGTCGTATCCGAGCAAGTCAACCGCGAAAAATTTCAGGCTATTGCGCCTCAAGTAGAAGCGGGGCTTTATTTAGTACCCAAAGTAATTGAGTAAAGGGAAAAAGTAACACATATGTATAACAAGACAATTGCAGAATTAGCCAAGGGTCTGCGTTCAGGTGAGTTTTCCAGCGTGGAATTGACCTTGGCTTTTTTAGACAGAATCAAACAACACAGTTCGCTTAATGCGTATATCACCGTTACCGAAGAACTTGCGCTTCAGGAAGCAAAAGCTGCGGATCAAAGACTGGCAACGGGCGATGCAGAACTATTAACCGGTATTCCGGTTGCGCAAAAAGACATTTTTTGTACCGATGGCGTTAAAACCAGTTGCGGATCAAAAATGCTGGATAATTTTATTGCTCCCTACAATGCAACAGTGGTGGAGAAATTTAATAACGCCGGTGCGGTGATGCTGGGTAAGCTTAATATGGATGAGTTTGCGATGGGTTCGTCCAACGAAACCAGTTATTACGGCGCAGTTAAAAATCCCTGGGATATTAATACCGTACCCGGCGGTTCTTCCGGCGGTTCTGCGGCAGCTGTTGCCGCAAGGCTTGCTGCATGTGCAACGGGTACCGATACCGGCGGATCGATACGCCAACCGGCCGCCCTTTGCGGCATTACTGGATTAAAACCAACTTATGGTCGGGTGTCCCGTTATGGGATGATTGCTTATGCATCAAGCTTGGATCAAGGTGGGCCGATGGCTCGTAGCGCCGAAGATGCGGCTATCATGCTGCAAGCTATGGCAGGTTTCGATCCAAAAGATTCAACCAGTGTTGATTTGCCTGTTCCTGATTATACGGTCGGCTTAAATAACAGTCTCGAAGGCTTGAAGATCGGCCTGCCCAAAGAATTTTTTAGTGAGGGATTAAGTAACGATGTGGCGGTGGCGATTGAAGCGGCTATTAATGAATATCGTAAGTTAGGCGCTACAGTAACAGAAATTTGCATGCCCAGTCTTAAGCTGGCCATTCCCGCTTATTATGTGATTGCTCCGGCCGAGTGTTCTGCTAATCTATCGCGTTTTGATGGTGTGCGTTTCGGCTACCGCTGTGAAAATCCGGTGGATTTAACCGATCTCTATACCCGCTCGCGCGGCGAAGGCTTTGGTAAGGAAGTTAAACGCCGGATATTGATGGGAACTTATGCCCTCTCGGCAGGTTACTATGATGCTTATTATATTAAGGCGCAAAAAATTCGCCGTCTGATTAGCGAAGATTTCAAAAGGGCGTTGTCTGAAGTGGATGTGATAATGGGCCCGGTCACGCCATCCACTGCCTTCGGCATAGGCGAGAAAATCGGCAATCCGATAGAAATGTATTTGTCCGATATTTATACGATCGCCATAAATCTTGCCGGAGTTCCAGCCATGTCGGTTCCCGCAGGATTTGCTTCCGGCATGCCTGTAGGTTTGCAGGTTATAGGCAATTATTTTGCCGAAGACCGATTGTTGAATATCGCCCACCAGTATCAGCAGGTCACCGATTGGCATTCACACGCCCCTAAAGGTTTCGAATAAGGAGAAATGCTCATGGCAAAAATCACTGAGCTCTCGCAACTGGATTTGAACGGTACTTACAGCTATGCCGATTATTTGACTTGGCAGTTGAAGGAAACCGTTGAGCTGATCAAGGGTAAAATCATGGCGATGTCGCCGGCACCTAGTCTGAAGCATCAGAGTATTATTACCAATTTGGGAGGTAGTCTTTATCAGTATTTCCATAAAAGACCCTGCAAACTTTTTTACGCCCCATTCGATGTTAAACTCTACAACAGCAAAAAATTAAAGCTAACCGACCAGGAAGTTTTCAGTGTTGTCCAGCCCGATTTATGCGTAATCTGCGATAAAGAAAAACTCACCGAACAAGGCTGCAACGGAGCGCCGGACTGGATTATCGAAGTGCTCTCGCCCGGCAACAGCAAGAAAGAAATGCGCCTTAAATATGATCTTTACCAGGAAAACGGCGTTACTGAGTATTGGCTGGTTTATCCTTACGAACAAGCGGTCTATCAGTTTCTGCTGGATAAGGACACCGAAAAATACCAACTGTTCGCCATGCATGCCGGTGACGACATCGCAAAGCCCTATCTTTTTCCAGAGCTGGATATCGATCTGGCTGACGTTTTTGCTGAATAACACGGAACTAACAAAATGAACACACAATGGGAAACAGTAATCGGCTTGGAAATCCACGCCCAACTTGCCACAAAATCAAAGATATTCTCAGGGGCGTCCACCGCTTACGGCGCGGAACCCAATACCCAGGCCTGCGCGGTCGATTTGGGCTTGCCGGGCGTGTTGCCGGTATTGAATGAAGAGGCCGTGCGTATGGCGGTCATTTTCGGCATGGCTGTGGAAGCGCATATTGCACCGTATTCGGTGTTTGCCAGAAAGAATTATTTTTATCCTGACTTGCCAAAAGGCTATCAAATCAGTCAAATGGAACTGCCTATCGTTGGTGTCGGGCATTTGGATATTGACGTTGAGGGCGTAAGCAAACGTATCGGTATCACCCGCGCTCATTTGGAAGAAGATGCAGGTAAATCGCTGCATGAAAATTTTCATGGCTTGACTGGGATTGATTTAAATCGTGCAGGTACACCCTTATTAGAGATTGTGTCCGAGCCCGAAATGAGTTCGGCCAAAGAAGCTGTGGCCTACATGCGCAAAATGCATGAACTGGTGCGCTACCTAGGTATTTGCGACGGCAATATGCAGGAAGGCTCGTTCCGCTGTGACGCCAACGTATCGGTGCGTCCTAAAGGCCAAAAAGAATTCGGCACGCGAGCTGAAATCAAAAATATCAACTCGTTCAAGTTTGTCGAAAAAGCCATTAACCATGAGGTCGAACGGCAAATAGAGCTGATCGAAAACGGTGGCAAAGTCGTTCAGGAAACACGCTTGTATGATTCGGTCAAGGACGAGACCCGCTCCATGCGCAGCAAGGAAGAGGCTAATGATTACCGGTATTTTCCCGATCCCGACCTGCTGCCTGTGCTGATTGATGAAGACTTTAAGGCGCAAATAAAAGCCCGGTTGCCGGAATTGCCGCAAGCAAAAAAACAGCGCTTTAAAGAGGATTATGCGTTAGATGAAGAGAGTGCCACGATACTGACTTCCTCCAGGCAGCTGGCGGATTATTTCGAAACCGTGGTTAAAGAATCGTCTTGTGAGGCAAGAATCTGTGCTAACTGGGTGACTGGCGATTTGTTAGCCGCGCTAAATAAAGCCGGTTTGGAAATCGCCGATTCGCCGGTCAGTCACGAGCGCCTTGCCGGGTTGTTAATGCGTATTAGCGATGACACCATTTCCGGCAAAATTGCTAAGCAGGTGTTCGAAGAGCTGTGGCAAGGCGCCGCGACAGCCGATGAAGTTATCGAAGCCAAAGGCCTGAAACAAATAACCGATACCGGAGCGATAGAAGCGATTATCGATAAAATTATTGCCGATAACCAAGATCAGGTAGAGCAATATCGCAGCGGTAAAGACAAAGTCTTCGGTTTTTTTGTCGGTCAAGTGATGAAGGCGATGCAGGGTAAGGCGAATCCCGGCGAAGTGAATAAAATGCTTAAAGATAAGTTAAAGTAAGCCAATGTCTCGTTCCCAAGCTCCAGCTGTCTCGTTCCCAAGCTCCAGCTCTCGTCTTTATACACAAGTGCCTACAGGACACCGTCATTCCGGCAGGGATTGCCGGAATCCAGGCTACATGGACGTATGTAGCTTGCCATCCTTGGCGCTGGATACCCGCTTCCCGGCGGGTATGACGAG
>JADHTX010000076.1 GCA_016784875.1 Methylobacter sp. | reverse complement strand
CCACCCGATCCCATCCCGAACTCGGAAGTGAAACCATTTAGCGCCGATGATAGTGTGGCAGTTTGCCATGCGAAAGTAGGGAATTGCCAAGCTCTTAAATTAAAAGCCCAAGCTTAAACGCTTGGGCTTTTTTTTGCCTTGAGTTTGTGTCCGGATTATTTTCACTCGAAGCATTAATACAGATTTGTAATTAGCTAAATAAAAACCATCTTCTCAATAATCAACAAGTCGAGTCCATCTCAATAGACTAATCATCTTAATTTTTGATATAATCAAAAAGTTTCTCGGAAGCTTCAAGGTTATCCGTTTTTGTAAGATTTCATTTCATCACTCAGGAGAAGATTTATGCCAATTAAAGTTGCAATCAATGGTTATGGTCGTATTGGACGTAATATCGTTCGCGCATTATACGAATCAGGCCGAACCAATGAAATTCAAATTGTTGCAATCAATGATTTAGGCGACGCTGCAACGAATGCTCACCTGACTCAATACGATTCAGTGCATGGAAAATTTCCTTTTGAAGTGAGTGTTGATGGTGACTGCATTGTCATCAATGGCGATAAAATTAAGGTTTTCTCAGAACGAGACCCATCAAAACTGCCGTGGGCAGAATTAGATATTGATGCCGTCCATGAATGTACCGGTTTTTTTACCAGCAAAGCCAAGGCATCCGCTCATATCGCTGCTGGTGCAAAAAAAGTTATTATTTCAGCGCCTGGCGGAAACGATGTTGATGCTACTATTGTTTATGGTGTAAATCATGATGTGCTGAAAGCTTCAGATACTGTTATTTCAAATGCCTCATGCACAACGAATTGTTTATCGCCATTAGTTAAACCATTACTCGATACCATTGGTGTGGTTCATGGTTTAATGACCACGATTCACTCTTATACTAACGATCAAGTTTTAACTGACGTTTATCACAGCGATTTGCATCGCGCTCGATCAGCCACGCAATCAATGATTCCAACAAAAACCGGTGCTGCTGCCGCTGTTGGTTTGGTATTGCCAGAACTGGTTGGGAAAATGGATGGTTTCGCAATGCGTGTACCTACTATTAACGTTTCAGTTGTCGATTTAACCTTTCAAGCGGGCAGAAATACGACTAAAGAAGAAGTTGATCAAATCCTGAAAACAGCATCCGAAGGATCTTTAAAAGGCATTCTGGAGTTCAACAGCTTACCACTGGTTTCAATCGATTTTAATCATAACCCCGCGTCGTCAATTTATGACTCAGCATTGACCAAAGTCATGAATGGCAACCTTGTAAAGGTTCTATCCTGGTATGACAACGAATGGGGCTTCTCT
Organism: Methylobacter sp.; assembly: GCA_016784875.1. Taxonomy (GTDB): domain Bacteria; phylum Pseudomonadota; class Gammaproteobacteria; order Methylococcales; family Methylomonadaceae; genus Methylobacter_A. Next base: position 10,596 of record JADHTX010000076.1, on the reverse strand, counting down.
AATCGTATGCTGGATACGACAATTGCTTTAGTCAACGCTAAATAACGGATTTCCTAAATAATGTTAAGAAGAACCAAAATTTTAGCAACACTAGGTCCTGCTACAGATAAACCCGGTGTACTTGAAGGTATGTTTGCAGCCGGCCTTGATTTTGTTCGCATGAACTTTTCACACGGTTCCGCACAAGACCATATTAACAGAGCCAACGCTGTTCGTGAACTTAGTCTAAAAACTGGCAGACTGGTCGGTATCTTAGCTGATTTGCAAGGACCTAAAATTCGTATTGCCCGCTTTAAGGACACCAAAGTGTTTTTAAATGAAGGACAGAATTTTGCTTTGGATATCAACCTTGACCCAATGGCTGGCGATAATACTCAGGTAGGGATTACCTATGAACCTTTAGCCTTAGAAGTCAAGCCGGGTAGTCGACTATTACTGGATGATGGTCGCATTGTACTTGACGTGGTCAATGTTGAAAATATGCGCGTTAACTGCACTGTAATCGTTGGCGGCGACCTGTCTAATAACAAAGGTATCAATCTGTTGGGGGGCGGTCTTTCTGCTGCCGCATTAACTGATAAGGACAAGGAAGATATTAAAACTATTGCGATAATGAAATGCGATTATGTCGCCATTTCGTTTCCACGCACAGCTGAAGATCTTCATGAAGCACGTCGCTTGTTAGTTGCAGCTGGCTGTCATGCAGGTATCGTGTCAAAGGTTGAACGTGCTGAAGCTTTGGATGTTATCGACGAAATCATTTTAGCATCGGATGCTGTCATGGTTGCTCGCGGAGATCTCGGTGTTGAAATAGGCGATGCTAATTTGCCAGCTGTGCAAAAAATGCTGATTAATCGCACTAGATCGCTTAACCGTGTTGCAATTACTGCCACACAAATGATGGAATCAATGATTGATAATCCGATTCCTACCCGGGCTGAAGTTTTTGATGTTGCCAATGCGGTTTATGATGGCACAGATGTCATTATGCTGTCGGCAGAGACGGCATCTGGAAAGCACCCGATTAAAGCCATTGAAGCAATGAATCGCGTTTGTGTTGAAGCAGAAAAACAATCCCAAGTCCGTGTTTCAAGACATCGTGTTGAGCTTCAATTTGAGCGCGTCGACGAGGCTATTGCAATGTCTGCAATGTATCTGGCTAATCACTCAAAAATCAATGGCATTGCTGCGCTAACCGAGTCTGGTTCAACTCCATTATGGATGTCCAGAATCAGCTCAGGCATTCCGATTTTTGCACTTAGTCCTCACCAAGAAACCCTAGGAAAAGTTACTTTATACCGTGGTGTTTTTCCAGTATTATTTATACATGATCTTAGTGACCATGCTGAAGTAAACCGAGCAATCATTGCTGAACTAAAAAAACGCGGCGTAGCAATAGATGGCGACACATTTATTATTACTCAAGGAGATTTGGAAGGGATACCGGGTGGGACCAACGCTTTAAAAGTTATCACTGTTGGAAACGACATAGTCCATTAAGACTTAATGACTATTAGTCAGTATTCCTTTGAGGGTTATACTGTCCAGTAAATGAACCGCTAAATGGCCTGAAAGAATTAACGTTTCAGGCCATTTTTTTGTAACGTAAGAGCGAGAACATTGCAAAGGTTCTCTTCAAATAAGCGATGGATCAATAATCCATAGCAGTCAGAATAATAGATAAGCGACAGGGTTAAATCAAAGTACGTTTTTAAGTGTTAGACTTACCGTCCTATTCATTTTCTTGTCGATCAATCCTATCCAGCCTCGCTTCCATTTCAGCATCACTTAGCTCTTGACAGTCGCCGTCAGATTTGGGTACAAAAACTCTGGAACATAACAAACCTAGCTCAAAAAGCATCCACATTGGAACGGCTAATAAGGTTTGCGAAATGGCATCGGGAGGAGTTAAAACGGCCCCTATGATAAACGCACCGACGATGACATAAGGGCGTTTATCGGCGAGGTTTGCGGGGGTAACCAGTCCCGTCCAGACCAATACGATGGTGAAAATTGGTACTTCAAAACAAACACCAAATGCAAAAAACAGCGCTAAAATGAAATCGAGATACTTGGCAATATCGGTCATTATTGCAACGCCAGCGGGTGCAGCAGCGGTCAAGAAACCGAAAACTAGCGGAAATACCACGAAGTAAGCAAACGCCACACCTAAATAAAATAGCAGGGTGCTGGCAATCAGCAACGGTAAAACCATACGCCGTTCCCGCTTATACAAACCTGGAGCAACAAATGCCCAAAACTGGTAAAGAATATAGGGGACGGAAATAAAAATCGAAACAACCAGGGCCAGTTTAAAGGGGGTAAAAAACGGAGAAGCCACATCAATAGCGATCATAGTGCTATTTTTTGGCAAATGTTTCATCAGTGGACCAGCCAACAAGCTGTAGATTTCATTGGCGTATGAAGCCAGTCCCAAAAATACGACTAATACGCAGAAAACCACTCGTAACAGACGGTTGCGTAATTCAACCAGGTGACTGATAAAGGGCTGTTCCTCGCCCCCATTAAAATTACTTGAGCTCATGTTGTTCAGGGTTATCGGGTGACGACTGCCGACTCATATCTTGTTCTGATTCGGGTGTCATTTTCGTGGTCAGTTGTGATTGGTCAAGCGTGGATTTTAGTGTGTCGGATGTTTCATCAAATATTTGCTGAATATCATGCAAATCGGACTGTTCCTTAAATATCTGGCGCATTTCTTCGGCTTGCAGTTCCAGTTTTATTTCTTCTTTGACAGCAGCAATCATAGTTCGCGTTTTTCCAAGCCAGAACCCTGCAAGCCTAGCCACTTTAGGCAATCTTTCTGGACCTATTACCAATAAACTGACTAAGCCGACTAAGCAAAGCTCAGCGAATCCTACATCAAACATCGCGGATTAATCTTTATCAGATTTGGACGTAACTTCGCCTTCAATCGTTTCCCCCTTGTCTTCGGTAGCTTTATCTTCGACACTTTCGCCTTCTTTAATGGATGTACGAAAGCTTTTGATAGCTCCGCCGAGATCGGCGCCTATATTGCGTAAACGCTTGGTGCCAAAAATAATAATGACGATGACCAATATAACTATTAATTGAGTAACGCTAGGGCCCATTTTTAACTCCAATAGGACCTTGCAAGGCAAGGTCTTTACTTATTACGTTGCGCCTTTTCTTCCAGGCCGGACAAACCGAAACGACGTTGCAATTCCTGCAATACATCATCCGGGCCCAGTCCCTGATCGGCCAGCAACACCATGCAATGAAACCACAAATCGGCTGTTTCATAAATAATCTGTTTTTTATCGCCGTCTTTGGCGGCAATAACTGTTTCTGTTGCTTCTTCGCCGATTTTTTTTAGTATGCTGTCCAATCCTTTAGCATACAGACTGGCTACATAGGATTTATCGGCTGATTCCAGTTTACGCTGTTCAAGAATTTGCGCCAGTTGTTGTAAAACGTCATTCATGATTTTTTATAAATAGTCTCAGGATCTTTTAGGATAGGCTCGACGCTTTGCCATTGTCCGTCTACCAGACTGCGATAAAAGCAGCTTTCACGACCAGTGTGACAAGCAATACCGCCTTCTTGTTCAATTTTAAGCAGAATAACATCTTCATCGCAATCCAGAAAAATACCTATAATTTTCTGTCTATGCCCGGACTCCTCACCTTTGCGCCATATTCTTTGTCGGGACCTCGACCAGTACACCGCATAACCTTCGGCGACTGTTAAATTTAATGCTTCCAGATTCATCCAAGCAAACATTAATATTTTGCCGGTTTCTGCCTGTTGTGCAATAACCGGCACCAAGCCGTCTTCGGTCCAGCGTATTTCGTCTAGCCAGGAAGCGCTCACAGGCGCACCTCTATGCCACGGGAAGCCATGTGTTGCTTGGCTTGTTCGATTGTATATTCGGCAAAATGAAAAATACTGGCGGCCAATACCGCATCAGCCTTGCCTTCAATAACGCCGTCAGCGAGGTGGTCAAGGTTACCGACGCCACCGGATGCAATGACCGGCACAGTCACTGCCTCGCTAATAGCGCGAGTTAACGGTAGATCGAAACCTTCACGAGTTCCGTCCCTGTCCATACTGGTTAATAGAATTTCTCCGGCACCGAAATCAACCATTTTTTTGGCCCATTCAATCGCGTTAATACCAGTTGGCTTGCGTCCTCCATGGGTAAAAATTTCCCACTGGTTAGGTTCGCCTGGAGCACTAACCTTTTTAGCATCAATAGCAACGACGATACATTGTGAGCCGAAACGTTCAGACGCTTCACGTACAAAATTCGGGTTAACCACGGCGGCACTATTAATGCCGACTTTATCGGCGCCGGCATTCAACATACGGCGAATATCTTCCAGGGTTCTGATACCGCCGCCGACAGTCAGTGGAATAAAGACCTCGCTGGCGACCTGTTCAACGACATGGACAATGGTGTCTCGATTGTCATGCGTAGCGGTAATATCCAGAAAAGTGATTTCATCTGCACCTTCGCGGTCGTAACGCCTAGCGATTTCTACAGGATCGCCGGCATCACGAATATCGACAAATTTCACGCCTTTAACGACGCGGCCATTATCGACATCCAGACAGGGAATAATGCGTTTGGCTAAGCTCATGGTTATTGAAATGATTCCGCTAATTTTTCGGCAGCCTCAAAATCAAGCGTACCTTCATAAATTGCCCTACCGGTGATGGCACCCATAATGCCGTCACCGGCAACAGCGCCCAAGGCAACGATGTCGTCCATATTGGTAATACCGCCGGAAGCAATAACGGGAATCCGAATCGCGCGTGCCAATTTTGCGGTAGCTTCGACGTTGACGCCCGACATCATACCGTCTCTGGAAATATCGGTGTAGATAATAGCCTCGACGCCGTCTTCTTCGAAATGTTGAGCCAGATCGACGACATCATGTTTGGACAGTTTCGACCAGCCGTCAATAGCCACTTTACCGTCTTTGGCATCCAAACCAACGATGATGCGGCGCGGATATTCCATTGCCATATCCCTGACAAAATGCGGCTCATTAACCGCTTTGGTGCCGATAATGACATACTCAACACCGGCATTCAGATAGGCCTGGATAGTTTCTTCATCGCGAATACCTCCACCAATTTGTATAGGGACATTGGGATAGGCTTCAACGATGGCATGAATAACATCGGCATTTCTGGGTTTGCCGGCAAACGCGCCATCCAGATCAACCAAATGAATTCTTTTCGCTCCAGCAGCAACCCATTTGCCGGCTACGGCGACCGGGTCATCGGAAAAAATTGTATTATCATCCATGCGTCCCTGACGCAAACGAACACATTTCCCTTCTTTTAAATCGATTGCAGGTATTAATAACATAACACTAAAATCCTCAACGGCGGGTAATCAGTCAATAGTAACTAAACTTGTCCATCCCAATGCAAAAAATTCTTCAGCAGCTGTAAACCGACTGCCTGACTTTTTTCAGGATGAAATTGTACGGCAAAAACATTGTTGTGAGCCAACGCACAGGTAAATGCATCCGGATATTGCGTAGTCGCGACCATTACGGCCGTTTCATTGGGTTGTGCATAATAACTATGCACAAAATAAAAGCGGCTGTCTTGAGGAATATCTTCCCATAGCGGATGTTGATGCAACTGATGGACTTGATTCCAGCCCATGTGTGGGATTTTGAGTGAATTGCCATCGTTATCGGTTAACGATTCTGGAAAATGCACGACATGTCCGGCAAAAACATCCAGGCAGCGAGTGCCGTTGTTTTCTTCGCTGTCGGTCAATAAGGCCTGCATGCCAAGGCAAATTCCCAGTAAAGGCGTACTTTTGGCAACCTGTTGGATAACGGCAGACAAACCCGATTGGTTGAGGGCTTGCATACAATCCCGTATCGCACCGACACCGGGGAAAACTACCCGATCGGCACCAAGTATGGTATCGGCGTCAGAAACACAAACAACATTTACTTCAGGAGCTGCATGTTGCAGTGCCTTTACGATGGAATGCAAATTACCCATTCCGTAATCAATTACAGCGACTGTAGACATATAAATGATAGCTTAAAAGTGCAAAATAAAAGGCTAAAGACTACCTTTGGTTGATGGCATCATACCTGCCATACGAGGGTCGGCGGAAATTGCCATACGGATGGCTCGGCCCATGGCTTTAAAGATGGTTTCGGCGACGTGATGGGAATTTGCCCCTTTCAAGCTGTCGATATGCAAGGTTACCCCGGCATGATTGACAAAACCTTGAAAGAATTCGCGGAATAAATCGACATCAAAACTACCGATCATGGCTTTCGGGTATTTAACTTCATAAAATAAGCCGGGACGACCGGAAAAGTCAATAACTACTCGAGATAAGGCTTCATCCAGCGGCACGTAGGCATGTCCGTAACGGAAAATGCCTTTTTTGTCCGACATGGCTTTAGCAAACGCCTGACCAAGGGTAATGCCGATGTCTTCAACTGTGTGATGGTCATCAATATCTAAATCGCCTTTAGCGGTAATATCGATGTCGATCAGACCATGCCTGGCAATTTGATCGAGCATATGTTCAAGAAAAGGCACGCCGGTTGAGAACGAGGATTTCCCCGAGCCATCCAGATTAATGTTGATTTTGATTTGAGTTTCAAGCGTATTTCGCTCTACTTCCGCAGTACGTTGTTCCATGCTGAAATAATTGATATGAGTGATTTGAGGCATTTTACTATGACAAGCAAGATTTTGCAGTGTTTGTTATTCAATGTTGGTCATAGAAATATTCAGCATAGAAAATTGTGATGAAGGATGGACAATTAAACTAACCTGTATAATGCGGAGCTTTAGGAGATTGCTACTATCTGTAGTTTAGAGCGTACATTATCTTAAGCTTTAACCGGCTTATTTTATGGTTATTTTCTGAGACAATAAGTTCGTCGCCAAAATAGAAAACGGATTTTTAGGAATTTCAATAGGATGTTGCCAAGGATGGAGAGTAATGCCGACCAAGCAATGGCGACTTTTAGCCCCAAAACGCATGTGTTTTGGGGCTTTTTTAATATGGAAATAAAAAAACAGCTCAACATGGCTCTACCTTCTGCATAACCCACTGGATGAGGTGTTGCGGACCAATTAAGAGGGGCATGTTGTTGCTAGCTTCCTATGATCCAATTAAAGTATTTATAGCTATTAAAGTTAAAAGGCTTTATTTGATGAGCGCGCATATAAAATATCCCACGAAACAATAACAGTAATGTCTTCAAGTTACATTTGTCGATGGAAAAGACAAACTCGTCAAATGTGCTACTCTTCAAACTAGTTTTTATAAGCATTGCTCCCGGTTTTTGATAGCGTTCTGGCTGAAAATGATGGCTGTTTTTTTTAATGTTTTGATTGCTTATGCAGCAATAATTTCCCAAGGAGCAAAGCGTGAATGATGTGTCACCCACAGAAGTGCTTGTATTTAAGCTGAGCGAAGACGGTAAATTGTCGGTCACATTTGAAGCCTGCAGTCCCAAGCCACTGCTGAATGAAGCAATGATCAAAGAGGCGTTAGCCAAACAAGGTTTTTCCGACTTATTTCTGTATGAAAATTCTCTATCAAATTTGGTAAAACAGTACGACACTGCTGATGATGGATTTGTGCAGGAAATTGGTGAGCGCCGTGATGGCGGGTTTACGCTTAAAATGAATGACGACAAAATGTCCGCGAGTCTTACGATAAGCCCTCCCTACGGCGGCGCTCCGACTGCATTATTTCAAATTCAATTGGCTTTGCAGGAAAAAGGCATAATCTGCGGCATTTTGGTGAATGAGATTGAAGCGTCACTAAAGGAAGGCTATGCCTCAGAACGAGTCATTGCCCAAGGACGAAAGCCGGTGCCGGGTGTTAACGCTCAGTTTCAAAGCCTGATACCGGAAATAAGAGAACGGAAGCCTCAAGTAGATGAGCATGATATTGCTAACTACCGTGATCTCGGGCAACTAATTGTGGTAAAAAAAGGCAATCCTCTGATGCGCCGTACTTCGTCCACCGCAGGAACAGAGGGGCTGGACATTACCGGTCAACTCATTGCTCCTCAACCTGGACAAGACATACCGTTCGCATCGGGGCTTCAGGGTGCGGAGCTCGATCCGGATGATAGCAATATGCTGGTGGCTGCGATCACCGGACAACCAAAACTTGTTGCGAATGGGGTGATAGTAGAACCCACCATTAATCTGCCTCAAGTGGATATCTCATCTGGAAACGTTCATTTCGACGGCACAATTAATATCAAAGGCGATGTTAAGGACGGAATGATAATACGTGCATCTGGAGACGTATTCGTGGGAGGCACAGTGGAAGCCGCAGCAATTGAAGCGGATGGCAATATCGTTATCAAAGGCGGCGTGATCGGGCATAGCGAGCATAGCGGCGATCCAAGCGAAATCCCTTTCTTTAACGCGAAAATCATCAGTAAAGGCTCGATCAGCGTACATTTTGCCGAAAATGTCTGTATGGAAGCGGGTACCGATATTATTATTGAAGAATTTTCCATGCATAATCACTTGACTGCGCTTAATCGGATAATGGTTGGAAAATCCGGGGGGAAAAAAGGCCGTATTATCGGCGGTATTGCCTGTGCGTCAGTATTGATAAAAGCCGCCATAATTGGTTCGAATGCCGGTTTTATAACCAAGGTCAGGGCTGGTTTCAACCCATACCTACAGGCGCAGCTGGACAAACTTAAGCTTGAGATTGAAGCAACAGAAAAGGAGTTGGGAGACCTCAAGAAGATTATTGCCTTTGTTTTGGCGCATCCCGAAAAAGATAGAAATGGATTGTTACAAAAAGCGCTCCATACCAGGGAAAAACTTGAAACCGATGAAACCCGGCTACATGCCGATAGAGCACATCTAGTGTCGGAAATGACACTTGCGGAACATGTCCAAATTATTGTCGAAGATGCGGTTCATTGCGGCGTCGAAATTCAGATTGGTAATTTTATTTGGAAAAATAATGAAGAACGGGGCAAAGGTGTTTTTCAAATCGTTGATGGTGCAATTGATTATAACAACACCATGCTCAGTGTCAGCGGATCTACTTTGAGATAGAGAATTTATCGGTTGGCTTGCTCGTTGATTAGGATAGTAACAGCTTATTTTCAGTGTGGTAAAATTTCCCAGGAAAAATTAAATTTAGTTTGGTTTACGCCTGCTATGTAAAAAGCTAAATGAACAAGTCAATAAACTCTTAGAGGAAATACCGTGAAATTTAATCCATGTATTGATAAATGTACTTACGAGGGAACTCATTGCGAAGGATGCGGCCGAACACACATAGAAATTGCAGAAACTAAAAAGATGGTCATGGCGTTAGTCAATTTTGCCCAAGAGCAGGAGTATGAAAATGTCGAAGATTTTGTCGCTGCTGTCGGGAAGAGCGTACTGAAAAAACTAAAAAAAGCCGATACAAACAAATAACGGCAATGTGCTAAAACAGCTATGACAACTCCCGACATTTTTGGCTATTTAGCCGCGACACTCACTACCGCCTCATTTGTGCCTCAGGCAATATTGACGATAAAAACAAGGGATACCGCCTCTCTTTCATTGGGCATGTACAGTGCCTTTACCTTGGGCGTATTATGTTGGCTTATATACGGAATTCATCTCGGAGATAAGGCCATTATCGTTGCAAACGCAATAACATTGCTGCTGGCCGCATCAATACTGTGCTTCAAAATTTACAACATGACGATTAAGAAAAAAACATAATTACCGGCAGACTTTTTTACTCTATTTACGACCTGTAATTTATATGAGGTCGACATAAAAATCAGCTAATTAAATAAGCCGTACAGATGTATTAATTGCTGCTCTATAGTACAGAAAAGTGGAAAAGGAATTCATATGGTAAATCATGAATGAAGCCCGACACAGGGCGTAAATTCATAGACTTAAACTGTTTGAGTTGGATGTGGATATGCCTGAGGATTAGGCCAGATATTTATACTTCGCCCGGCCACGGTTGCGGATTCCTAGCGGCTGATTTTATGCCGATAGCCGCGTTGCTGAAACAGTTTCATAGCTTGCTATACGCCTGTTTCAGCGCCTTGCTATCGACAAAAATCAACTCGCTATCATTTCATCAACCGTAACCGTGCGAAGTATAGCTGTTTGATTCATGCGGATAACGACATAGCTACGGCTACACCGTGAGTGTCGTAGTGGCCTTTAGATAGCCCCGTAATGTGGGAGGGCGCATGGTTAGTCTCCAGTGTCGGGCAAATGATTGATTTGCAGGCAATTAAAGGTGCAAAGATTCTAGGTGTTAATTTATCCATCAAGAGTTCCATCTAAACAGCGGTTAAGCAGTAGATTTTTTAACGGACCGGTTGCTGATAATCCAGTTCCGTATCTTTGACATTGGTCGGTCTATTATAAAATCTACTGATGACAGTATCATAAAAAAAACAGTACAATACCCCGCGTCAGAAAACAGATGTTGAGTTAAGGGATTCCTAAATAGTTAGGTTGTCCGGTTATCAATGTTGTAGTTCTGTGTTAACCGTAAGTTTTTATTTTAGGAGTTTCAAAATGGCAACAGGCACTGTAAAGTGGTTTAAC
>JADHTX010000075.1 GCA_016784875.1 Methylobacter sp. | reverse complement strand
CTCTAATGGTTGAAAAACCGATGGTTTTTCTGTCCCGTTCACCGGTATTTCCTTCCCTGCCGTAAATTGCGCAATCTTTTAAATCCCGGCCTAAGACATCGGCAATCACTTCACCCATACGCAAAGCTGTGCCGGATGGTGCATCGACTTTATGCCGATGATGGGCTTCGATCACTTCAATATCCGTGTAATCGCCCATGACTTTGGCGGTCAAAGCCAACAACTTAAGCGACAGGTTTACGCCGACACTCATGTTGGGAGCCATGACGATTGCTACGTCTTTAGCCGCTTCACTAATCTGGGCTTTTTGTGCATCGCTGTAACCGGTGGTGCCGATGACCAGCTTTTTTCCAGCTTGACGGCAAGTCTCGATAAAGGCCATTGACGCATCGGGACGAGTAAAATCGATCAATACGTCGAACTGGTCGACCACTGAGGCCAAGTCATCGACGACTTTAATCCCGACCACGCTGATGCCTGCCAATTCTCCGGCATCCCGGCCTATAGCAAGACTTTCTGGACGGGACACGGCAACGGCTAATTCGGCATTTTTAGCCAGTGCCGCTGCTTTTATCAAGCAAAGCCCCATGCGACCGGACGCACCTACTACAGCAATACGCATCATGACTTATCCTGTTAATTTATCGAAAAAACTTTTTACACCGTCGGTCCATGAGGACTCCTGCGGACTGTGGTGTTTACCGCCGCCGGATAAAGATTCGCTGAGCTGTTCAACTAAGGTTTTTTGTTCTTTGGTCAAATGCACCGGCGTTTCTATCTGCACCTTGCACAACAAATCACCGGCTGGTCCGCCTCTGACAGGCTTTACACCTTTGCCGCGCAACCTGAATAATTTACCGGTTTGCGTTTCAGCCGGGATTTTTAACAGTACTTTGCCATTTAGAGTGGGCACTTCCAGTTCGCCGCCTAAGCAAGCGGTAGGGAAGCTAATCGGCACTTCGCAATATAAATTCGCGCCATCGCGGGTAAAAATCTGATGTTCTTTTACCTGAACCTGAACATAAAGATCGCCGGCCGGGCCGCCGAATTCTCCGGCTTCACCTTCTCCAGCCAAACGTATGCGATCGCCGGTATCAACGCCTGCAGGAATTTTTGCGGACAAGGTTTTATTTTCTTGCACTCGCCCCTGACCATGACACGAACCGCAAGGATCTTTTATCTGTTTGCCGGAACCACGGCAGGTTGGACAAGTTTGTTGAACAGAAAAGAAACCCTGTTGCATCCTGACTTGACCATGACCATGACAAGTAGAACAAATGACAGGACTGGAGCCTTTTTTAGCGCCGGAACCGTTACATACGCCACAGGCAACCAACACCGGCACACGAATTTTAGCATCAGTACCGAAGACGGCTTCTTCCAGCGACAATTCAAGGTTGTAGCGCAAATCTGAACCGCGTTGAACGTTGCTCCGCTGCTGCTGCCTTCCGCCGCCAAAAATATCGCCGAAAATATCACTGAAACTTTCAGCGCCGCCAAAACCGCTGGAACGTCCGCCGCCCATCGAAGGATCAATCCCGGCATGGCCGAACTGATCATAAGCGGAGCGTTTTTTAGGATCGGATAATACTTCGTAAGCCTCTTTTATCTTCTTAAACTTGGCTTCTGCTTCCACCGGATTATCTTTGTTCCTGTCAGGATGATGCTTCATCGCTTTACTGCGATAGCTTTTCTTAATTTCTGCATCACTGGCGTTTTTGTCTACACCGAGAAGCTTATAAAAATCTTCTTTTGCCATGGTTCAATATTCTATTGTTAGATTTTGATGATTATCATCTTCTGATTTTGTCCGAGATACCCATAGAGGATAAAAGACAGTTTCGTTACTTTACGACACACCATTAAAACAAATGCGCTAAAAGTTATAAGTGGGGGAAGCTTAAGCAGAAAGTCGATAATTTCAATTCAATAATCGATACCGAATAAACCGCAAAAAGAACACGAAGGGACACAAAGTTTTGTCTTCGTGAGCTTCGTATTCTTCATGGTTTAATGCTTTAAGTTAATGCCTCGGGGTAAGGTGCACCCCAACTTACATTTTACTTCTTATCGTCATCTTTAACTTCTTCAAATTCAGCATCGACAACTCCGTCGTCTGCCGTAGCATGCTCTGAAGAAGCATGAGCTTCAGACGAATCCCCCTCAGCCGCCGACTTTTGTGCGTAAACACGTTCAGCCAGTTTACCTGATAACTCGGTTAAATCATGCGTTTTGGCTTCTATTGCCTCTTTATCATCGCCTTTAACCGCTATTTTCAGTTCTTCAATCGCCTGTTCAATGCTGGTTTTTTCATCATCTGCGACTTGGTCGCCCAGTTCTTTCAGTGATTTCTCAGTCGCATGAATCATACCGTCTGCATGGTTACGTGCACCCACCAATTCAGTCAGTTTACGATCTTCATCCGCATGCGCTTCGGCATCCTTAATCATACGATCGACTTCATCATCCGATAAACCGCTGGAGGCTTTGATAATAATCGATTGTTTTTTACCGGTCGCTTTGTCTTTGGCTGATACGCTCAAGATACCGTTGGCATCAATATCGAATGCAACTTCAATTTGCGGCACTCCGCGTGGCGCAGGCGGAATATCGGCAAGGTCGAAACGTCCCAGCGATTTATTCGCCGCTGCAACTTCACGCTCACCTTGCAAGACATGAACGGTCACTGCGGTTTGGTTGTCATCTGCCGTAGAGAATACTTGCGACGCATTGGTTGGAATCGTAGTATTTTTCTCGATCAATTTGGTCATCACCCCACCCATCGTTTCGATACCCAACGATAACGGGATAACGTCCAACAACAATACGTCCTTAACTTCACCGCCCAAAACACCCGCTTGAATCGCTGCACCTAAAGCCACCGCTTCATCAGGATTAACGTCCTTTCTTGGCTCTTTACCGAAAATGTTTTTTACCATTTCCTGTACTTTCGGCATACGGGTTTGACCGCCGACCAAAATCACGTCGTTAATATCGGATGCCGATAATTTCGCATCTTTAAGCGCCATTTCGCAAGGGCCTTTAGTCCGGTTAATCAACTCGTCAACCAGTGATTCCAGTTTAGCTCTAGTCAATTTAACATTTAAATGCTTAGGACCTGATGCATCGGCGGTAATGTAAGGCAGGTTCACATCGGTTTGCTGGCTTGAAGACAATTCGATCTTGGCTTTTTCCGCCGCTTCTTTCAAGCGTTGCAAGGCTAATGGGTCGTTATGTACATCAACGCCGCTTTCCTTTTTAAATTCTGAGGCAAGAAATTCAATAATTCTTGAGTCGAAATCTTCACCGCCCAGAAAAGTATCACCATTAGTCGATAACACTTCAAACTGATGCTCGCCGTCTATCTCGGCAATTTCGATAATGGAAATATCAAAAGTACCGCCACCTAAGTCATATACCGCAATTTTGGTATCGCCTTTAGGCTTGTCCATACCGAAGGCCAATGCTGACGCAGTCGGTTCATTAATAATGCGCTTAACTTCAAGACCGGCAATACGACCGGCATCTTTAGTTGCTTGACGTTGCGAGTCGTTAAAATAAGCCGGTACGGTAATGACTGCTTCGGTGACTTCTTCACCTAAATAAGCTTCAGCATCTTTTTTGAGTTTCATTAAAATACGTGCTGAAATCTCGGGAGACGCCATTTTTTTGCCGTGCACTTCAACCCACGCATCGCCATTTTCCGCTTCAACGATTTTATAAGGCACCATTTTGATGTCTTTTTGTACAACATCGTCTTTAAAACGGCGACCGATTAAACGCTTGATCGCAAATACGGTATTTTTTGGGTTGGTAACGGCTTGACGTTTTGCCGACTGTCCTACCAAGACTTCATCATCGCTGCTAAAAGCGATAATAGAAGGCGTAGTGCGCGCACCTTCGCTGTTTTCAATCACTCTTGCGACGCCGTTTTCCAAAACTGCAACGCACGAATTCGTTGTTCCTAAATCTATGCCGATTATTTTAGCCATTGAGTTCTCCAGACTTGAATTTATTTAAAAAAGGTTAAGTTGTTACAAATATGAGGCTGCTTTATTTGATTTCAAGCCTGTTCATCGATGCTAGGACTATCTGTCGGTTTTTTTTCCGCTGCTTTGGCAACCAAAACCATGGCGGGACGGAGCAAGCGTCCATTTAACATATAACCCTTTTGGAAAACGTTAACCACTGTATTCGGCTCCGCACCCTCTACGGCTTGCATCGCCATAGCCTGATGCTGCTCAGCATTAAACGGCTGGCCGATCGGATCAATCGTTTCTATTTTGAATTTTGCAAATACCGATTCGAACTGTTTAATCGTTAATTCACTACCCTCGCGGAATTTTTTTACATCCTCGCTATCGCCGGTTGCCGCTTGCAAGCCCAATACCAAGCTATCCAATACCGGCAACAATTCCTTGGCGAAATTAGTAAGACCAAACTTGTGTGCATCTTCCAGATCCTTTTGAGTTCTTCTTTTCAGGTTTTCCATTTCCGCTTGTGCACGAACTGCTTTGTCCCAGTTTTCCTGCGCTTTTTGCTCAGATTGAGCTAATGCTTCCGTTAATTCCTCAACCGTAAACTCGTGCTCAACTAATTCGGTATGCTTCTCTGCATCCGTTTCGGTTTCAGTTTTAACCTGAGATTCAGGCGCTTCCTGATTAGTACTCATTATTTATAGCTCCTTACATTTAAAATAAATTTCCATGCCAAACGACACAAAAACAGATGTTATTTATAGTGGGGTCGTTGATTTTGGATTCAAGGCAGCCCCCAACAATTTTGCCGTCACATCGACAAAAGGAATAATTTTCTCGTAGGCCATACGCGTCGGCCCGATAACGCCCAACACCCCGACCACTTCATCGCTGACCGAATAAGATGAAGTCACTAGACTGCAATGATCGAAAGCCCGGTATCCGGATTCCTCGCCGATAAAAATTTGCACACCATCGGCTTTCATACATTGATCCAACAAATGAATAACTCCCTGCTTTTGACTGAATGCTTCAAACAGTTGTTTTAATCGCTCCATATTCGATAGCTCGGAAAAACCCATCAAATTAGTTTCGCCGGTCAGCACATAATCGTCTTTGTTTTTGTCGTTATTCTGATCGAAAGCCAATTGCGCCATCTGGACCGCATCCAACATGCCTTGATTCATGCCGGGCTTTCCTGCCCGACACCCTTCGGGTAAATGCAAATCTGTTCCAGACAGATTTGTCATGCGTTCCTGGTCCTCCTGCAACTCTTTTAAAACGGCTTTGCGCACCGCATCAAGACTGCACCCGGAATAAATTGAATTTAAATAATTGGCTGCTTGTTGCAGTTCGGCAGGGCTGAATACTTTGGAGGTGTAAATAATTTTGTTATGAACTTCCTGCTCATCGGTGACAAAAATGACCAATACACGAGTATTGGATAGAGATAGAAACTCGATATGTCTCAGACATACCTGCTCTCTTTTAGGCAAGGTCACCACTCCGGCCATCTGCGTTAATTCCGACAGCAGCCGTGATGCGACACCGATCATATCACTGCTGTCATCGCTTGACGACAAGCCTTGATACAGCCGGGATAAATCTTTAGTCTCCAGCGGCTTAACCGTCAACAAAGTATCGACAAACAAGCGATATCCGCTGACCGTAGGCACCCGTCCCGCCGATGTATGCGGCGAATGTAACAGCCCCAGGTCTTCCAGATCGGCCATCACATTGCGAATTGTTGCCGGACTTAACTTTAACTCCGAATCTTTTGATAAAGCCCGCGAACCTACCGGCTGACCATCATTGATATAACGTTCGACCAGCGTTTTCAATAGCTGTAGCGACCGCTCATTTAAAACCTGATTACTCACACCAACCTCTGCGACTAAATTTAGCACTCCACCCAGACGAGTGCCAGCGAGGCAAAGTATCAGCTCACCGGACTATTGTCAATAAACCTAAAAAACCGGCAACGCCACCCCATGAAAAACCATCAAATCAGCAACATACTTTTCAGCACGAGGGAGCCAAGCCATCCATTTTTTATTTAAATAAATGTCTCACAGCATCTCTTTCTTCTTTTAATTCAGCCTCGCTAATTCGCATTCTGTGCAGGCTAAACTCGTTAATATCAAGACATCTCACTATATTAACTTCTCCGTCAACAACGGTTACCGGAAAAGAATAAACCAACCCTGATTCAATGCCGTAATCGCCATTCGATAACACTCCCATGCTCACCCAGTCGCCCGGTTCGGTACCCAAAGCCCAGGTTTTCATCTGGCCTATCGCTGCATTTGCAGCCGATGCAGCACTGGATTGCCCTCTGGCTTTAATGATTTCAGCCCCTCGCTGCTGAACGATAGGAATAAACTCTTCAACATACCACTTATTATCAACTAAAGATAAAGCATCCTGTCCTTTGACCTTAGCATAATGAATATCAGGATACTGAGTCGTCGAGTGATTACCCCAAACCGTCATATTTTTTACATCTGCCGGCAAAACACCGCATTTCTCAGCCAATTGACTTAACGCTCGATTATGATCCAATCTCGACATTGCGGAAAAATTCTCCGGCTTTAAATCCGGCGCATTTCTTAGCGCAATCAAGGCATTGGTGTTAGCCGGGTTTCCAGTCACCAAGACCTTTACCGTTCGGCTTGCGACTTCATTCAAAGCTTTACCTTGAACGGCAAAAATCTCCGCATTCACTTCCAATAAATCTTTGCGCTCCATGCCCGGCCCTCTTGGCCTTGCTCCAACCAAAAACGCATAATCGACATTTTTGAAGGCCACTTTGGGATCGTCTGTGACTTCAATACGGTGCAGCAATGGGAAAGCGCAATCTTTTAACTCCATGACGACACCTTGCAAGGCGTTCAATACAGGGGTTATTTCCAGCAAATGCAATACAATCGGCTGGTCAGGGCCTAACAACGCGCCGGCGGCCAATCGAAATAACAAAGAATAACTAATTTGTCCTGCGGCGCCTGTTACAGCAATGTGAATAGGTGTTTTCATCTATTTTTCCTTTAATTTTTTATAATTTTTTTCGATAAAGCTAAGCAAGATAACCGGAAAATATTGCACCGAACCCATGGCCGACGACTGCATTGCCCCTCCTCCCCCTGATTTATACGGAAGCAGCGTAGCGGTGTGCCGACAGCACCTAACAACCACAGCATAAATAATTCCTTTTTTTACAGATAATAACGAAGATAAGCCTCTCCTAGCAAGCATATCCAAAAAACACCTATCAGATGACAAGCGACGTCTAAACTGGAGGCTGGCTAAATAAGGCAGTGTTCTGTTTATCGAGTATAATAAGCCGGTTTGATAATCGTATTCACGCACACCAGACTAACCTACCACGAGCAAATTAATGAAAAAACTGTTATTCCAATTCGATACAGACTTTCACCCTTCTGTTTTCGATACTGTTGTAGCCTATGATGGCGGAGCTGACCATGTAATCGGACATGGAGGGTTAACGCCTGAAAACATCACCGCTCTGGTAGAAGGCACGATTTTTACCCGTGCCCCCAAGGACAAGAAAAATACTGCCATTTTTATTGGGGGCAGTGACATGATTGCCGGTCAGGCCTTATTTATTGCCGTACAAAAACACTTTTTCCCCGGCTTTCAAGTTTCAGTCATGCTCGACAGTAACGGCAGCAATACCACAGCCGCCGCCGCTGTTGCAAAACTTGCGACCAGCGCCCCCCTATCAGGAAAAAAAGTGGTGGTATTGGCAGGCACCGGTCCGGTAGGACAACGCGCTGCGGCAATGCTGTCTATGGAGGGAGCGGATGTTTCCATAACCGGCCGTAAAATGGAGCGGGCCGTACAAGCCTGCAACAATATGAAAGCACGTTTTGACGTAAACCTGACCCCTGTTGAAGCATTCGATAATAATGCCAGAGCAAAGGCCATTGAACATGCCAACATTGTTTTTGCAACCGGTGCGGCTGGCGTGGAACTGCTCTCGGCCGACCAATGGCAGCATAACAGCCACATCGAAATGATCGCTGACGCCAATGCCACCCCTCCTCTCGGCATCGGCGGCACAGAGGTGATGGACAAAGGCAATCTACGCAACGGCAAAATTATCTGGGGCGCTATTGGTTTTGGCGCATTAAAGTTAGCCTTACACCGTGCCTGTATTGCAAAGTTATTTGAAGACAACAAGCAAGTTTTCGATGCCGAAAATATCTTTGCGCTAGCTAAAGAAATGGCCTAGCCCGCCATTGACATGAATCACTTATCCGACCCGGTATTAATGAGACAGGATGCCGTCAGCATTTTTCAGGCAGGTATAAGCGCAGCTGATCCTTATCAAGCGGTTAAGCGTTACCTTACGCCGGAACTACTTGGCGATTATACAAAAGTTTATCTTATCGCTTTCGGCAAGGCCGCTTGTGCAATGGCTCAGGCTGCACAGGAAATTATTCCTGCCGACAGATTAGCGGGCAAAGGTATAGCTGTCACCAATTATGAAAATGTTACCGACATCGATAATGTCGATGTAATCGGCGCCGCGCACCCTTTACCCGACGCCTCCGGCCTTAAAGCCACGCAAATGATTGCTGGTCGCATAGGTAATGCGAAAGAAAATGAACTGGTATTGGCACTTATTAGCGGCGGCGGTTCAGCGCTGATTCCCTATCCTAGCGGCCGAATTACCTTACAAGATAAGATTGTCAGCACTGATTTGCTACTGGCTTGCGGCGCGACCATCAACCAAATTAATTGTGTCCGCAAACACCTATCGCAGCTAAAAGGCGGAGGCTTGGCTAGAATAGCCGCGCCTGCTCATTTACATGCGCTTATTTTATCCGATGTCCTGGGCGACGATTTAAGCTCCATTGCCAGCGGCCCCACCGTAGCAGACAACACCACTTACGCCGATGCGATCGACATTTTTAAAACCAAAGGCGTTTGGGAGCAAGTACCAAACAATGTCCGACAGCATCTGGAACAAGGCATGCTGGGCAATATTGCCGAAACACCCAAGCCGGGCGATGATGTCTTTAAAAATACCGGACATACCCTGATCGGCAGTAATTCCATCAGCGTCAATGCTATGCTGCAAGCCGCTAAAAACTTAGGCTACGATAGAGGGCTGTACAGCGATTGCTTAAACGGCGAGGCAAGAAACGAAGCTGAAAAAATGATTATCCACGCCAAAGCGCTTACCTTAAACAAACCCATAGCCTTGCTGGCTGGCGGCGAAACCACCGTTACCTTAAAAGGCAATGGACGCGGCGGCCGCAATCAGGAAATGGCGCTGGCTTTTGCAATTGCCGCCGAACAACACGATTTAAGCAATAACTGGGTATTCCTAAGCGGCGGCACCGATGGCCGAGACGGCCCCACCGATGCTGCCGGCGGCATGGTTGACCAACAAACCCTAAAACGCATGAAACAAGCAGGCGTAAACCCGATCGAACTACTTGAGAACAATGATTCATACACCGCTTTAAAATCGTCTAACGACCTAGTGATTACCGGTGCTACAGGCACCAATGTCGCTGATCTGCAAATATTGCTGATTCGACCTGAACCTAAAACACAACAAAATGAAACACGAATGCCAAAAGTAGGCAACGCGGATTAAACGGGTTGAAACGATTTTTTTGAGTAACGGCTTTTTTCTGAAATCTCAAAAAAATTCCGCTTTATCTGTGTATAGTTAGATAAATCCGTGTTATCACTGTTCCATTATATAAAGTTAGCACTTAACAAATAATTTTAATCCAGGAGAAAACCATGTTTAAAAAATCAATGACTATCGAAGGATTCGATGATGAATTATTCCAGGCACTCGAAGAAGAACGCCAACGCCAGGAAGATCACATCGAACTAATTGCCTCTGAGAACTATTGCAGCCCACGGGTTATGGAAGCGCAAGGCTCCCAGCTGACCAACAAATACGCCGAAGGCTACCCTGGAAAACGATACTACGGCGGCTGCGAATTCGTCGATAAAGCAGAGCAACTGGCCATCGATCGCGCTAAAGCCTTATTCGGCGCCGATTACGCCAACGTACAACCGCATTCCGGCTCGCAAGCCAACATGGCCGTGTTCATGGCCCTGATTCAACCGGGCGACACCATCTTAGGCTTAAGCCTTGCCGACGGCGGCCATTTAACTCACGGAGCCAAGCCTAACTTCTCCGGAAAAATTTACCACGCGGTGCAATACGGCCTGCACCCTGAAACCGGCGAAATCGATTACGATCAAGTGGAAGCATTAGCCTTGGAACATAAACCTAAAGTGCTGGTTGCCGGTTTTTCCGCCTACTCGCGCATTTGGGACTGGCAGCGCTTTCGCGATATTGCCGATAAAGTGGGGGCTTACCTGTTTGTCGATATGGCCCATGTCGCCGGTTTAGTTGCCGCCGGTTTATATCCCAACCCCGTGCCGATTGCCGACGTAGTCACCAGCACCACGCATAAATCCCTGCGCGGCCCGCGCGGCGGCCTGATTTTGTGCAAAAGCAACCCGGAACTGGAGAAAAAATTCAATTCCAACATCTTCCCCGGCATTCAAGGCGGCCCATTAATGCATGTGATTGCAGCCAAAGCCGTTGCCTTTAAAGAAGCCATGCAACCCGAATTCCGCGCTTATCAGCAGCAAGTCATTAAAAACGCCCAGGCCATGGCCGCAGTGTTCATGAAACGCGGCTTCGACGTCGTTTCCGGCGGTACTGACGACCACTTGATGCTGGTTTCCTTGATTGCCAAAGGCATCACCGGCAAAGCGGCCGACGCGGCCTTAGGCAGAGCGCATATCACCGTCAACAAAAACGCCGTGCCTAACGACCCGCAATCGCCGTTCGTGACCAGCGGCATCCGTGTCGGCACGCCTGCGCCGACCACGCGCGGCTTTAAGGAAGCTGAAATGATTGATATAGCCCACATGATGTGCGATGTAATGGAAAACATGGAAGATGACAGCGTCATTGCAACGGTACGCGACAAGGTCCATAACCTTTGCGCGCGGTTTCCGGTTTATAGTTAAGGCGGATTGAGATAACTAGCTTTCATTCATTTATGTTCATTTCATAGCCGATGAATTTACTGTTTTGGAATATAAATAGAAAACCATTATCTGGTGAAATCAAATCACTATGTGATTGTTATGATGTGGATGTTCTGATTCTTGCAGAAAACACCATGCAGGACGCAGAACTTCTACCTACCCTAAATAAAAATAACGATAGAATTTTTATTGCCCCCTTCAATCCGTCAAAGAAAATATCGTTTTACACACGAATACACGCTTTTGAACTGGTGCATGATAACGATTCCTGGGGTTCTATTAGAAAACTAGTGCATCCACTCGGAATTGAAATTTTACTGATAGCTGTTCATATTCCAAGTAAACTTCATACTAATGAAGATGAGCAAGCCTTCATTTCAACCCGAATTGCTAACGAAATAGATAAACGAGAGCTTGAGCAAGGACACACTCGCACCATTGTCATTGGCGATTTTAATATGAACCCTTTTGAAACCGGGCTTGTCAGTGCCGATGGCTTTCATGGTGTGATGGACAAGCGCATTGCTTTGAAACGGAGTAGAACCGTATTTGGCGAAGAAAAAAAACTTTTTTATAATCCCATGTGGAGCAGATTAGGCGATGATTCTGAGGGCTGTTCCGGAACTTATTATTATAATTCATCAAACATGATCAATTATTTTTGGAATGCGTTTGATCAGGTTTTGCTACGTCCATCCTTATTATCTTGCTTTACTCAACATAATTTGAAAATAATCGACAAAATTGATGAAGTGAGCTTAATAAAAAACGGCAAAATATCAAATCAATTTTCAGATCATTTGCCATTGGTGGTCAAATTAACAATATCACAACTTCTGGGAGATAGATAAATGACTAATTTAGATGCGTTTTTTGATGATGTTATTGAAGAAAGCTTGGTCAAGCCACCTATTGCAGTTTTAAAAGAACTAGCACGAGGAT
>JADHTX010000074.1 GCA_016784875.1 Methylobacter sp. | reverse complement strand
TATTACCGCGCGGGACATTGAGACGCATGTCGCCAATCTGGTTACGGCAGCTAATATTGAATTGATTTGCCCTGCCCGTCTGGTCGGCTTGATGGCCGGTATTGATGCGGTCAATATCAGCCTGAAATGCGGCGACGAGCCATTCAATATTTCCGCCACACTGCTGGTCGGTGCCGACGGCGGTAACTCATCAGTGCGCAACTTGCTGGAAATAGCCCAGCATAGTAGCGAATACGGACAGACCGCATTGGTCACTACCGTCAAAGCATCCCTAGCGCATAAAAATACCGCATTCGAGCGTTTTACCACTTCCGGGCCGCTGGCCTTGTTGCCGGTTGCCAGCGATCAGTGCGCCGTGGTCTGGACTCGCACCACCGAAGATGCCGAGGCGTTAATGTCCGGTAGCGAGACGGATTTTATAGCTGAGCTTCAACAGTGTTTCGGTTATAAATTGGGCAAACTCAGCCTGATAGCTCCCCGGCGGGCGTTCCCCTTGTCGCTGATCCGGGCCGAACAAATGATCGCCGCCCGAACCGTGATTATCGGCAATGCGGTGCATCAGCTGCACCCGGTTGCCGGACAAGGATTTAACCTCGGCCTGCGCGATGTAGTGCAGCTGGCCGAAAAAATCATCAACCGGCATCAGGAAAATCAAGATATTGGCGATGCCCAGTTCTTAACAGATTTCGCCGAATCCAGACAAAAAGATCATGATCGAACCATCGGCTTTACCGATACCGTAGTCCGGATTTTTTCCAATGATTGGCTGGCATTGGCAGCCGTCAGAAATGCAGGCTTGGCGATACTGGATCATATTCCAGCCGCAAAAACTTTACTCACGCGCCACGCGATGGGACTGGCCGGGCGCTTGCCCAGGCTCGGTCTCAGGAGATAGCACCATGACCCATCGTTATCAAGTTATTGTCTGCGGCGGCGGCATGGTGGGTGCAGCGACAGCTTGCGCCTTGGCACATGGCGGCATCAAGGTTGCGTTGCTGGAGCGGTTTAACCCTGAACGACACTGGCCTCAGGAGCCTATCGATATCCGCGTCTCCGCGCTAACCAAAGCCTCCCAAAACATACTGGAAATGGTAGGTGCCTGGCCGGGCATGGTGCAACGCGGCGTTTGCGCTTACCGGGACATGCGCGTGTGGGACGCCCGTGCCGACGGTGAATTGCATTTCGATTGCGCGGACACCCCCTTTTCTGAGCTAGGCCATTTAGTCGAAAACCGAATCACCGTTGCCGCCCTTTGGGATCAGCTGGACAGCTTGCCCTCAGCAACTTGCATTACTCCGGCAACCGTTGTCGATATGCAGCTTAACGAAAATAGTCGGCAGTTACGCTTGGAAGACGGTAGAACCCTTGAAGCTGAATTGATTATTGCCGCCGATGGCCGCGACTCTTCATTACGAGCCATGGCAGGTATAAAGGTGACCGGCTGGGAATATCATCAAGATGGCTTAGTCGCCACAGTAAGCACAGAAATGAGTCATCAGTTCACCGCATGGCAACGTTTTTTGGATGAAGGCCCATTGGCCTTTTTACCGCTAAAAAACGGACAGTGTTCCATTGTTTGGACGCTGAGCGCTGCAACGTCTAAAAACTACCTAGCACTTGCCGATAAAGACTTTCTACAAGTGCTTGAGCAAGCTTCCGGCGGCATTCTGGGCAAAATGCTGGATGTCGGTCCACGCGCTGCATTTCCGTTACGCTTTCAATACGCCAACCGTTATATTGATCAACGTTTTGCCTTGTGCGGCGATGCCGCTCATGCAATGCACCCTCTCGCCGGCCAAGGTGTCAATGCCGGACTGTTAGATGCCGCAGCTATTGCGGAACTGATCATTCAAAGCAAGCAGGAAAAAAGACCTCTATCCAGCTCACGCATCCTGCGCCGTTATGAACGCTGGCGTAAAGGCGATAACTTGATGATGATGTCCAGCATGGATGTGCTTAACAAGACCTACAGCATGACCGCACAGCCCCTAGTAAGCCTGCGCTCTGCCGGAATGAACCTGATTAATAACTCGGCGCAGACCAAAGCTTATTTTAACAACTACGCCATGGGCTTGCGTGATGATTTGCCTAAACTGGCAAAAAGACAAATATGCTGGTAATCGCCAATTTGTAGTACTAAGTATCGACTAGGTTTACAGTTTTTGGAATTAGGGTTTTGCCTACACCCCGGCTTCTGGTATATTCCAGCGCTAGCGATACGGTTTACCTGTTTGGATTTTTGGGTATATAGGCCGAAAACAAAAGTATTGCCTGCTGACCGCTGGCGCTTAAATTTAAAGCAATGCTAAAAAAATTAACATAAAAAGGTGGAGAGCCATTATGACTGAAGGGTTATTTATATTAACGACTATTTTTGTTGCCTATGTTGTTTATGTGATGATAGGCGAACAAAAAACAACTGCTAAAGCCAAAGCGCCAGCTGCAAAACCAGAAGCACAGGCTGTCGCCGAGGAGCAGCCCAAACCCCAAGTTACTGTTGCAAAACAAAAACCGACGACAGCTAAAGCCGCAACACCTAAACCTGTAGCAACCAAAACGGCGACACCTAAGGCAACAGCCAAAGCTAGCGCAACCAAAGCATCTACCCCCAAACCCGCAGCAGCTAAAAAAGCCACTGCACCTGTCGCTGCCGCTGCAAAAAGCACTGGGTTAAAGAACCCAAAAACAGCAGAAATCGCTACTTCCTATAGCAATTACCGCTTCACCAAGCGCTGGATAAAAGATGCATTGGTTGCGGAAGGTTTACTGGAAAAAGTCTATAAAAATAACGAGCTGAATGCTGAAACTGAAGCAAAAATAAAAGAAGCTATTGGTAAGCTGGAAGCAATGGACAAGTATAAAGCTTAGCTTATACCGCCCCGACTGCATGACTAGTTATTTGCTCCGACAATATCAGCATTCATCTCGTCCATGTGGGTTGTGTCGAGGGCAGAGCATAAAATTAAAGGAGTGTGCTAAAGGAGAATACCAATATGCCCCCCTTTAATGCACCTCAACGCCCTCCCCTAGACGCATAGTTCAAACATTATTAGATATTTAGCAGGTAATTCGTAGCATCGTAGATTACCTGTCGGCAAATATTTAGGGGCACGCGTTTAAATATGACATGGAGCGGAAGCTCCATATCACCCCCGCTCCGCTAAAAATCGTCTGCCTGCCAACTGTTGAATTTTTACTGTCGGCAGGCTTAAATCCCCTTAATTGACCGTCATTCTCAATGCCGCAAAACGTGACCATTAGAATTAACTTATGCCGACAATTACTCGATTTGAAAATCGCGAAGACTCTGAACTGTTACGCTAACACAATCGCGTTGAAATCAATCCAGGTAAAGTCTTCCTGAACATCCTGACCCAATTCCAAAATTGTGTCGTCTTCTTCATCATGATGCCAATTCAATAAAACACAATTGGGATGATTTTTAGCATATTCGTTTAATAACTCAAACATGCTATAAAAAATTTTAGTGCTGACACTGTTGAAATAAGTCAGCTTAAAATTAAACTCAACCGAATCGCCATTAAGTGATTTTAAATGACTTTGCAATTGCCGAAGGATAGGGCGAAAAAATTCAACGCCGTTTTCAGGATACGCTTCACCGGACATGCTCAGCGTATTATTTGAAAACTTGAAGTTGATTTCAGGTGTGTCAGAAGTGGCTGGAATATATATATCGGTCATGATAACTCCTCAAATAGTAGCTTTTAGATAAAAGTAAGACAGTTCATTTTCGTACCCTATTGCATCCCTGATAACATATTCAATCGGTTCGACTGAATCTCTTGCCAGTGTTAAAAATCCAAGCCCCGCACCTTTACTGATGGTATCGTCACTGTGCTGATCATTTTTCAATTGTGTACGATATGCTTGCCTGATTTCATCTGCACTCATTTTCAGGATCGGATCAATTTTCTCGCGTATGCGGCTTTCATGCTGTTTTTGAATAAAATTTGCGCAAATAACAAAATATTTATCTTGATTCTGACCGACAAGAATAGAACCTTGCTTGGTATCGTCAGAACCAGGCGCTTCTGGTGAATAATGCAGCGCATTTTGCACCATTTCGATAAAAGTGGAGAATACCTTCCGGGACCGGGCTCCTTTTGCATCCTGATTTTGCAGTTTTTGTTTCAAAGAGTCGCTCATAGTTTTAATGACATTCTGAGAAAGAATTCCGCTGTAATAAAAAACGATTCCGTTGGCATCAGCCTCTTCTCGGAAAAGAGTAAACAAATCGATAGACATAAAATTTTCCGGTTAATTAAAATCTGAATCCCATCAAGCACACATCATCACGACGCTTCTGCTTTCCCTGATAGTCGTAATAGGTCTGCATGACGATAGATTCCTGTTCCGGCATGGTTTTGAGATAATTTTCCTGAAGCAGTCTCGAAAAACGTTTTTTGCCGAATGCAATTTTCTTTAACCCGCCAATCTGATCAATGATACCGTCGGTAGTCAGATAGATACACATCCCCTTTGTTAAGGCGAGTTGTTGATTAGTCCATTCATAATCTATCGGCGTATCAATATAACCCACCCCTTTTCGATCCGGATCCAGTAAATGTACGTCGGATGATTCGTTGCCTATATAAAACAAAGGAGTTTTTGCACCCGCATAAGTGAGCATACCGCTTTGAGTATTAATCCAGCAGAAAGCCGTGTCCATACCGTCATCGGATTGTCCGCTTTGCGCCGAAGAAAACCTGTCGATATCAAAGTTATCGGTGCCTGCTTCACTTATCTGGCCTAGCGCCATCTTGACCTTTTTGTTCATGATCGCCAGCGCACCGGCAGGGTCATGGCGATTATCTTCGACCAGGACATGATCAAGAAAAGACGCCATGATAAGCGTCATAAACGCGCCGGGTACACCGTGCCCCGTGCAGTCGATCAATGCAAGAAAGAAACCGTCATCGAATTTTTTGCAGAAATAATAATCGCCGCCTACTTTGTCTCGAGGCTCCCAATGCATGAAATAATCCTGCAATACTAAGCTCATGTCTTCTCTTGACGAACGTAGAAAGGATTTTTGGATAATGCTTGCGTAATTAATGCTTTCTGTTACCAACCGGTTTTTTTCTGCTTGCAGAAAAGAAACCACTTTGACTAAATCCTCACCGGTACCGAGTCCCAGGTAATCGCCATTTTCATCGGTGATAATAAAGCCGTCATTAAGCGTCTTACGGCCGGAACTCAGCATTTTAAAGCTGAGTGCTTGAATACTCATATTTTGATCGACAATAAGCGGATCTTTGTCCATGAAAGCAATACAGCTTTTCCGGTCGAATAAATCATGATGGAAGGGTTTGGCCATACCTTCCATAA
This sequence comes from Methylobacter sp., assembly GCA_016784875.1. Lineage (GTDB taxonomy): Bacteria > Pseudomonadota > Gammaproteobacteria > Methylococcales > Methylomonadaceae > Methylobacter_A. The sequence continues at coordinate 6,668 of JADHTX010000074.1, read as the reverse complement.
AAAAATTCCGAGTAATCAACCCAATCGGCTTGTCGTTTTCTACAACAGCAACAGAAATCCGGTCAGTCTGCTCTTCCAATAGCTTGGAAACTTCGAGATTGGTTTGTTGGGGCGATACCGAAGAACAGACTTTTAGAAGACTACTGGCGATATATTCAGCCTCAATTTCAGATAGCCCTGCTCTCGATTTGTTTAATAAGGATTGATCTAACATAGCTTGCCTTCATGCTTAAATAAGCATGCAAGATTAGATTACCTTTGTTACAAAATGATGAATCAGGGAGTTGCCGCAACTATTTATGAAAAATTGCTTAGTAACTCACATTTTTACGTGCTTTTGTATGACAGGAAGCGTAACTCCGTTAACTACCAAAGAGCCGGTAATTTAACAGGAGATTGGTTGCCCATGTTTTTTAGACTTGTTCCTTAAACAAAATTAATTATCCATATTTAGCTTTCTCAAGCGATAGTGCAACGACCTGAAAGATAACCCCAGCTGCTTGGCGGCGGCTGTTTTATTCCATTGGTTTTCTTCCATCGCCATTGAGATGGCCTTTCTTTCGATTTTTTCTAAATGCTCTTCCAGGGATCCTAAGATCAGATCATATTCCGCCGACTTAGCACTTTCATGCGTATCTAGCGGCAGGCTCAAGTCATCACTCTCTATGCTGTTGCCCTCATACAGCGCCAAAGCTCTTTCCAGGATATTCTCAAGTTCACGCACATTGCCCGGAAAATGATAGCGTTGCAATGCCACAGCTGCAGAGACAGATAAGGCTGGCCTATCCTGTTTATTGGCATTTGTCAGTTTAGCTAATATGTGTTCGGTAAGAAGAGGTATATCGCTACGTCGATCGCGTAAGGGGGGAACATGAAGATCAATGACATTAATACGATAATATAAATCCTGTCTAAAACTACCGTCATTAACCATATCATTAAGGTTTTTATGGGTGGCACTGAGTAAACGAATATCGACTGGAATTTCCTGCTGATCGCCAACAGGGCGGATTTTTTTTTCCTGTATGGCACGCAGTAATTTTACTTGCAACGACAATGGCAAATCGGCAACTTCATCGAGAAATAAAGTGCCGCCTTCTGCCGCTTGAAATAAGCCTTTTTTGTCGCTGACGGCACCGGTAAAACTGCCTTTTTTATGGCCGAAAAATTCGCTTTCCATCAGCTCATGCGGAATCGCTCCGCAGTTTATCGCCACAAAAGCATGGTCGCTACGCGAACTGTGCTGATGAATCAACCTTGCAACCAATTCTTTACCTGAACCCGATTCCCCGCTGATATAAACCGGCGCCTGGCTACGGGCGAGTTTATCTATTTTTGCCCTAATCTCCTGCATGATTAACGATTCGCCCAATAGCGTGTGGCGTGTTCGTCTTTCTTTGGAGCTGCTAGTCTCGTCAGAAATTTTTAGCGCGTTGTTAACAAGCTGCTTCAGTGCGGGCAAATCGACCGGTTTGGAAACAAAATCGAAAGCGCCTTTTTTCATTGCCAGAATCGCCGACTCCATATTGCCATGGGCGGTAATCACGGCAACCGGTATCGGGACGGACAGCGTTTGTATGAAGTCGACCAGTTCCAGACCATTGCCGTCAGGCAGCTTCATATCGGTCAGACAAAGATCGAAAGTTTTTTGCTGCAATAATGCCTGAGCACGGGCAATATTTTCAGCGCTACAGGTTTGAATATTCATTCGGTTAAGGGTGATTTCCAACAGCTCGCGGATATCGGGCTCGTCGTCTACAATCAATGCCAGTGTTTTTTTCATAGGTCAATTAGGGTCTGTTCCGCATTCAACAAGCAGAGCCTAAAACAGCTCCGGTTATCGTCGGTTAAATAATAGCTCAATTTGGCCTGATTTAATTCGGCTAATTCTCTTGAGATATAAAGCCCTAATCCTGTGCCGCTGGACGATGTGGTAAAAAAGGGTTCAAACAGGTGATTCTGATATTCATTGCTAATGCCGGAACCGTTATCGATGATTGCTATGCAATGTGTATCTTGTACGGAAAACGCACGTAAAATTATCGGTCCAAGCTCTGGCTTTCCGTATTTCAGAGCATTCCGGCATAAGTTGTCCATAATCTGCCTTAGATGACCAGTATCCATGAGCACGCATACCGCTTCAGCTGGATATGAAAGCGTGAAGGCATCAATCTCAACGGAATGTTCAAGCGTGAAATTTTTCAGGTAATTATCCAGCCATGGCTTTAAATAAACCTTTTCCCGTCTTGAATCGGTTCTTCTGGACAACTGTAAAATATCTTCAATAATATGATTGACGCGGACTGAATGAGTCTGAATGATTTCTGCCAAGCGTTTATCTTGAACGGATAACAACGGATTTTCCGATAATAATTGTCCTGCGTGGCTGATAGCGCCTAACGGGTTGCGTATTTCATGGGCAATACTTGCGGTGAGTCGACCCAACGATACGAGTTTACTTTGCTGCACCTGCTGATTATAAAGCGCAATATCTTCAAGAATAATCATGTAAAAAACTTCAGTCTCTGTTGGTAAAGGCATAAACCGGCTATGAATTTGAGACTGATTCGGCAATTGCAGCAACACAAGATTCTGTTCCGGATCCGCTAACCAGGTTTGAAATGCCTGCGATAAATAGCTTGAAATATCGCCTAAATTGACCGGCAGTACCGCTAGATTTACCAAACGTAATGCAGACTCATTGGCCATCTGAATGGTTTGCTGTTTGTTGGTGATAATGATGCCTGATTGCAAATGCTGGATAATGTACTTGTTGAGATCTTCCAGTTTAGTAATCGTTCGTTTCTGCTGATCGGCAAGCTGTAATATTTGTTCGCTACGCTTTGCGAGGATATATGACAGCAACGAGATGGTAAAAAATGCTGCGCCCAGCATTCCGGCATTAGCATAAGAAGTCGAATTAAAACTGTGCATGTAATCGGCGAAAATCTGTTCGGCCAGCACAGCCAAACTGGCCAAGGCAGCAAAAAACATCGCACAACGACCGCCAATCAATAATCCGCCTGCGGCGATTGAGACCGCAAGCAATGCACCCATGCCGCTGTTAACGCCGCCGGAGGCATGCATGATCAAGGTAAGTATGAGTATGTCGGTAATAATCAGCAGTTGCGCTTGGGTCGTGTAACTTGTGAGCCGCCAGAAAATACAAATCCCGGATAAGATGGAGATAATCAAGTAGCTTTGGCTGCTGTACGTAAATAATTTACTGTCGTACGCTCCGAGTAATGAAGAATTTGTTTCACTGTAAAACAAAATCACAAACAGGCCGGCCAAGACCAATCGGTAGCCTAAAAAGACTTTTAATAACAACCAGGCTTGCTGGGCAGGAATTCCATACCCTTTGGAAAAGGGGCAGGGAAAGATGGTCTCGTTGGTATTTGGCGGCATATTTGTTTTTAGAATAGCGTTTTGCAGGGACTTCGTTAAAATGCTCAGTAACGCCCTTAATCGTAGCATTTAGTTATCATCTGTGTGTGAAAAATACCCGTCGTCCCTTATCGGTCAACCGAGGAGCAATAAATGAATATTCATGAGTATCAGGCTAAACAGTTGTTTCTGCATTACGCCATTCCTGTGCCTGATGGCAAACAGGCGACTACACCGGAACAAGCTGAACAGATTGCCAAGGAATTGGGCGGCGATGGCTGGGTAGTTAAAGCCCAGGTTCATGCCGGTGGCCGGGGCAAAGTCGGCGGCGTAAAACTGGCCAAAAGTCTAAATGAAGTGGTCGAATTTAGCCGTGAAATGCTCGGAAAGCGTCTGGTTACCAAGCAAACCGGCGCAGAAGGATTGCCGATTAATTCATTGTTGATAGAAAAAACTTACCCGATCAAACGCGAGTTATATCTGAGCGTGCTGGTTGATCGCGGCTCCGAGCGCATTATTTTTATCGCCTCCGCAGCTGGAGGTATGGATATAGAAACCGTTGCCCAAGAAACGCCCGAACAGATTATCTCTGTACCCGTCCATCCGGCTGCGGGGCTTCAAGGCTATCAATGCCGGAAAGTCGCCTACGCCCTAGGGCTTAAAGGTGCGCAGATCAAAGCGCTGGGAAAAATCATGCAAGGCTTATACGAGCTGTTCTTGGCCAAAGATACCAGCCAGATTGAAATAAATCCGCTAATAGAAACCGACAGCGGCGAGCTGATGGCGCTGGATGCCAAGATCAACTTCGACGACAACGCGGTCGCGGCGCATCCCGATATTCTGGCGATGAAAGACCCCGAACAGGAAGATGAAAAAGAAAATAAAGCCCAGCAATTCGGGCTCAATTACATCACCTTGGAAGGCAATATCGGCTGTATGGTCAACGGTGCTGGACTGGCCATGGCAACCATGGATTTAGTCAAACTCAAAGGCGGGCAACCGGCCAATTTCCTCGATGTCGGCGGCGGCACCAGCGTTGAAAAAGTCTGCGAAGCATTCAAACTGATCCTGTCGGATCACAGCGTCAAAGCGGTGCTGGTGAACATCTTCGGAGGCATCGTGCAGTGCGACATTATCGCGGCGGGCATTTTAGCCGCCGTTGAACAGGTTCACGTCACCATACCCGTGGTGGTTCGATTGGAAGGCACCAATGCCGAACAAGGCCGGGCCTTGTTAAGCGACACCGGATTGAATCTTTATGCGGCGGACGATTTGGCACATGCCGCAGAACAAGTCGTAGCACTTACCCTAAAGGACACAAGGGCAGAGGTGGCCGCATGAGCATTTTAATCGACCAAGACACCAAAGTGATTTGCCAAGGTTTTACCGGCAAACAAGGCACATTCCATTCCCAACAGGCGCTGGACTACGGCACCCAATTAGTCGGCGGCGTCACCCCTGAACGCGGCGGCGAAAGCCATTTGGGTTTGCCGGTATTCAACACCGTACAAGACGCTGTTGACGAAACTTTCGCCACTGCCAGCGTCATCTACGTGCCGCCTTTTTATGCCGCCGATGCGATTTTAGAAGCGGTTGACGCAGGTATTCAACTGATCGTCTGCATCACCGAAGGCATACCGATATTGCAAATGCTGCGCGTTAAAGCGGCGATGACCGGTACCGGCGCACTGTTAATCGGCCCCAACTGTCCCGGCATCATCACCCCCGGCGAATGCAAAATAGGCATTATGCCCGGCCATATTCACCTGCCCGGCTCAATCGGCATCGTGTCGCGCTCCGGCACCTTAACCTACGAATCGGTGCATCAAACCACCGCCCAAGGCTTGGGGCAAAGCACCTGCGTCGGCATCGGCGGCGACCCGATCCACGGCATGAACTTTGTCGATGTGCTGAGCCGTTTCCAGGCCGATCCGCAAACCAAAGGCATCATCATGGTCGGCGAAATCGGCGGCGGCGAAGAAGAAGAGGCCGCAGACTATATCAAAGCGCATGTCACCAAGCCGGTGGTTGCGTATATCGCAGGACAAACCGCGCCTCCCGGAAAGCGCATGGGCCATGCCGGTGCGATTGTGACCGGCGGCAAAGGCACGGCGGAAGGCAAAGTCGCCGCGCTTAAAGCGGCGGGGATTGAAGTGGTGAGTTCGCCGACTGATATTGGTGTGGCGATGAAGGGCTGTTTGTAAAATTGTTTGTAGAGACGCGATTTATCGCGTCTCTATTCAGTATGAAAAATTATGGAAAACACCAAAATAATTTCAAAAATCACTACTAAAAATTACCGGAACTTGGTTAATGAAGACGGTGTTGTCTTAAATAACCTGAATATCTTGATCGGCTCAAACGGTTCCGGTAAAAGCAATTTAGTAGCGATATTGGAGTTTTTTAAAAATTGTTTAACGCCTAGCTCTGATTTGGAAAGCAGAGGAATCACCGCTTTTCAAGATGCATTATCCAAGCTTGGATACAATATTTTAGATGCTTATATTGATAAACCGGCAACCATCGACTTGATATTTGAGTTTCCTTACTTGCATTCACCTAGTGGCATGAAATTTTGCTTGTCACTTTTTGTTGACAAGTCAAAGGTATCAATTAATGGCGAGATGTTAACGCCCCTTAAATCTGATACTAAATCAGGATTATCATTTTATTACCAAAGTAATCTTGGTGAAGCTACGGTTCTTGTTAAATTTGAAGATGATTATTCCTTAATGGAACTGGAAGATGTTCCTAGAAATGAATTATCGTTAATCGCTATTCCAAAGGTATTAATTAAAAACGGAATTCTTTCACCTCCCGATAAGATTCCTTTATACGATGCCAACCGTGATTTAGTGGATACAGTCAAAAAATGGCAGTTCTACAATGCCAACGACATGGATTTAGCCAAAATTCGAGGCGAAAGACCTAAAGTAGGATCAAGTGATGTGATACTTGCCAAATCGGGCGAAAACTTGACTGCCGTTTTAGACAATTTAAGCAATCACATAAAATACGGCATTGATTTTGATGAACGTATCAATAACGCGATGAAAGAAATATTGCCGATGACCAAGCGCATCAAAACCTCCAGGGAAGGCATGTCGCTGACAGTGCGCTGGTATTTCGAGGACATGGACGAGCCTTTTTATCTCGATGACATGTCGGACGGCACGGTGCGCATGTTGTGCTGGGCAACTATTTTGCATTCGCCAATATTGCCGACATTATTAGTTATTGATGAGCCTGAGTTAAGCCTGCATATCGCCTGGATGGGCATT
>JADHTX010000073.1 GCA_016784875.1 Methylobacter sp. | reverse complement strand
TTGTGTGCAACGGCAAGGATTTGAACGACGCTTTCGACATCTCGAAAAATAACGTTAAACGGAAACCGCTTAAGAAAAACACGCCGGATATTGGGCTTGCGCTCAATACGGTAACGATGCGGCGCATGAGCAACGCTTGCCATAAGTTCTTCTAGCTCAGTAAGGTATGCCGCACCAACACCGGGCTGCCGAGACTCAAAAAACGCTATAGCTTCAAGATGCTCTGCCTCAGCACCGGGATGAAAATAATAACTCACCGCAATAATGCGCGTGCTTTGCGGCTAACTTCTTCGGCGGGGATGAGCTGAACTAGCCCTTGATCTATTTCTGCCGCCCTGCGCTCTGCCTCATCAAGCCATGCCTGTTCAATTTCAGGCTCAGACATGTCTTCCAGACTTAACAATAGTTTTTGAGCAAGCTTAGCTCTATCCGATGCAGGCAGGTGCAAAGCTTCGCGTTCAATTGTGGCAGGGTTCATAAGTTCGTAGATATTTTATTGGGAATATTGTTAAAACTATCAGAGGTCGGTAAGGGATGCAACTGAAAAATAGGGAGGTTCGGGCAGGCTTTTTTATGCCCGACATATCTAAGGTTTTATTTAATAGCACTGCCCATCAAAGCCGGAGTGAACAAAGGGCCAAGTCTTTCTTTGTGCATAAATAAGTCCTTATTTTGAAGAAATTCTCAGACTTGCTTGGACGCTAAAAAAAGCAAGCATGAAAGCCCATAACCGGCATCATCATTTAAATGGGAATGTAATATACTGACGGCCCTATTAATCAAGAGAAGCCGTTTGTGTCCGCTTTATCCCAACTATCCAAATACCTGCAACTACCCGCAACGCCAGATACGACTCTACAAGCCCAGCGATTGTTTCACGGGCGTGGCCATGCTTATCCGGGCTTGAATCATGTCACCATAGACTGGCTGCCTCCTGTAGCCTTAATTACTTTATTTGCGCCTGAAACTCCTGCCGATATTGAAATGTTGGCAGATGAGTTTTTAGCATTATTGCCCTGCTGTAAAAGCGTACAGCTGCAACATCGTTATCAATTAGCTGGGCCTATTGATGTGCTTCGTGGTGAATCGATTCAGGAGCTGACAATTCTGGAAAATGATTTACAGTTTTATATTCGATTAGGGCAGGCTAAAAATATCGGGTTGTTTCTGGACATGAAAAATGGGCGCAAATGGGTACAAGCAAACAGTAAAGATAAACGCGTACTTAATTTGTTTGCCTATACCTGCGGCTTTTCCGTAGCCGCGCTTGCCGGTAATGCCAAGTCTATATTAAATATTGATATGAGCAGTCCCTCGCTTAACGTAGGAAGAGAGAATCATCGTTTAAATCGGCATTCGCTGAAGTCGGTTAGTTTTGAAAAGTTGAATATTTTAAAGTCGTTTGGGCGGTTAAAAAAACGTGGGCCGTTTGATTTATTGATATGCGATCCGCCAACCTTGCAAAAAGGCAGCGTCGATATTGTAAGGGATTATCCTAAAATATTATGTCGCCTAGATGAATTTATGGCACCGAATGGGATGCTGTTGCTATGTTTAAATGCGCCGGAATTAGGGCGTGATTTTTTAATCGAACATATGGCGGCGTTAGCGCCAAAATATAGCTTGGCAGATGAAATAAAACCGCCGGAGGTCTATGTCGATGCAGAACATAAGGGCTTGAAGATATTGTATTTTAAGAGTATGTGATGTTTATTCGATTGTAAAATAGCTGGGGGGCAGTGTAAATTTACCGCCTAATACGGGGTGTTCGGCGTTGTTGCTGCAAAGACGTTGGAAGGGTCGATGCGGACTTGCGGCGTGTAGTATGGGAGTACATGGAGCGTTTAGGTCGTGCTGTTTTTGATGATTCGTTCTATACGGTGTATGCACCGCGTGATGGTATTTCCGCGATACCGGAAAACTAAGTGGCGGCCAGTACAATTAGGCCGCCAGAGCAATAGCTTACCGCTGTTGCAGCCGAGTGAACCTGGAATTTATAGCGTTTTTCAGAAGCGACGATGAACGAACACCGCGACAATAGGATGAAAATTAGCAGTGATCTTTTCATGGCTATTCACCGAAAAAAGAACGCTGACTTTTAGCTTTCAGGTCGGCTGGGGAATAAAGGTTCAACGATCAAAACCGGTATAAACAGGGCAATCATTACTGCAATTGCAACAAAAGCGGGATTAATAATGCCAGCCAACCAATAGGCTATTAAACTCCCCCACACCATGCGCATCGGTCTTGGCATTTTAACAATTTTCACAATGTACTCCTTCTGGTTAGTGATAGGACTAGCGTAGAGTTGGTGATGTCGATCTACTTCTGTAAGCTCGTTTGTGTAACAATAATATTTAATTTCAATGTGTGCGGATTAGGCAGGTAGTTGATGGTTATTAAATAAATCAAGCCGATGAAATCTAAGTATTGTTTGGTTAAATTTTCTTCATTATATACTTTAATGTTCAAATAAAACTGTAAGAGCGGAAAGATATGCAAAATGTTTTATTAGGTCCGGTGTTAGCGATTGGATTTGCAGCGGTTGCGACTAATGCAATAGCATACGAAGTTGTAATTCTTGAATCAAGCGGGAATTAATTTTCTCGCTTAGGCTTTCGTATTGATTTTTTATATAATTGCCTTTCCTACGGCAAGGCTTTTTTAACAAAGCCCAAGTATGTTGATAGAGTATAAAAACTAGACGTAATTGCACAGCCATTTCGATAATCAAGGTATTGCCCATTCTTATCCTTGTTGAAATAAACAATAAAATAATCAGTTGTTTCTTTTCGTCAACGCGATGAATGGCTGCCGCATTAAAATGACGCTCATAATCCGATTTAATAAATATGAATTATTCAAACAGTAAGTATTGGGATAGTTGTGCATTAATCGCCGGTATTTTACTCACCTTATCTTTCGCTCCTTTTGATTACCCCTATTTTGCTCTGCTGGCTTTAGTATTGTTGTTTACTTCGTGGCGACACATATCGGCTAAACGCGCGGCTTTGCGAGGCTATTTATTCGGCTTGGGCGCGTTCGGTTCGGGTGTGTCCTGGGTCTATGTCAGTATGCACGATTTTGGGGGAGCCGGTGTGTTGGGTTCGAGTGTGCTAACGAGCTTGTTCTTTGCTTTTTGGGCTTTGTTTCCGGCTTTAGCAGGTTATCTTTCGGCAAAAATGAAGGGGCAAAGTCGGTTTATCATCGTCCCTGTTATCTGGGTGTTAATTGAATATTTTCGAGGCTATTGGGTGCTGAATGGCTTCCCTTGGTTACAGATTGCCTACTCTCAGCTGGAGACACCGCTGGCCGGATATATTCCGATAGTTGGCGTTTACGGGACTGGATTTATGCTGGCGTTAACGGCTTCGGTTATTGTAGAAGTTGAGCGCGGTAAAAAAAGCTGGTTTCTGATAACAGTGCTTGTCCTTTTATGGACGGTTGGCGGCTTGTTGCGAATTCAACTCTGGACGCATGAAATAGGCCGACCTCTACGTGTGTCGATGGTTCAAGGCAACATCGCTCAGGATCAAAAATGGCGGCCCGAAAATAAAATCAATACGTTATTGAAATATAAGCGGATGACCGAGCAACATTGGGATTCCAATATCATTATCTGGCCGGAAACCGCCATTCCCGCCTATCTGGATCAAGTTAAAGATGCGTTTTTAGATCCTTTAGGAAATGATGCGAAATTGCATAATACCGACTTAATCATTAGTGTTCCGGTTCAAGATCGGTCTCCAACTAGAAACTACAATGCCGTAATTACCATGGGCAAGGAAGAAGGTATTTATCGTAAAACGCATTTATTGCCTTTTGGTGAATATCTGCCGTTGCAGCCTTTGTCGGGTTTTGTGTTGAATATGATCAAAATAAGACTGGGCAATTTTACGTCTGGAGCTGTAAACCAGCCTTTGTTAAAAGCGGGCGGTTATCCGTTTATCACTCTAATTTGTTATGAAGATGCATTCGGCGATTTGAGTATTCAAGGCCTACCGGATGCAGCTTTTCTGGTTAATGTAACTAATGACGGCTGGTTTGGAGATTCGATAGAACCTCATCAGCATATGCAAATGGCAAGGATGCGAGCGATGGAAACCGGGCGTTTTTTATTGCGTTCGACCAACACCGGCACGACGGCGATTGTTTCGCCAAATGGCAAGATTATTAGCGACGCTCCTTTGTTTGAGGAAATAGCGCTAACCGGATCGATAATTCCGATGGGGGGCATGACGCCTTATGCGAGATGGGGCGATAAGCCGGTGATCGCGGCAATGATTATTGTGTTGTTAGGTTTGATGGGGTACGGCAGGGTTTTTAAGACATTAAGGTCGTAATGCTATTTGAACAAGTGGAGAGCGGTAGGGCGGTTTCGCGACAGAGGCTGTGAAAGTGCCCGCTTTTAGAATAATGAAAGAATTCACCATAAAGGCACGAAGTTTTCAATGCATTGAATTTAAGCAACTCTTTTCTTCGTGCCTTCGTGGTGAAAATGCTTTTATCTTGATTTGGCTATACTGAAAACGGTCATGAATTGCGCTTTTTTGTCCCCCTCACCAGCCCTCTCCCGAAGGGAGAAGGGGACAAAAGCCGAAATCCTTGCCCGCGTCGAGTATATTTATATCAGCCGAAGCCCAATCACTGCCTCAAATCCTTAACAATCCGCACCACTTCCTGATCTCCGGCAATAGTTTCAATACTGAAACCCAGCTTGGTCACCAGTGTCAACATCGGCTTGTTCACAGCCAGTACTTCTCCTTCAAAGAATGACATGCCTTTGGCTTTGGCGGTTTGCAATAAGGTCTTCATCAGTCGGGTACCTATGCCCATATGCTGGCAGTCGTCGGCAACGACCAATGCAAACTCAACCGAATGTCCGTCCGGGTTGACCATGTAGCGGCCTACGCCCAATTCATTCGGCATGTTTTTATCGTCGGTTACCGCAACAAAGGCCATTTCACGGTCATAATCGATTTGGGTAAAACGTACTACCATTTCCGGGGTCAGTTCCTGTAGAGATTGCATAAAACGGAAATATTTAGTGCGTTCGGATAAGCGATGAACAAAATCTTTTTCCATGCCGGCGTCTTCAGGGCGAATCGGCCTGATCGTAATATTGGAGCCGTTAGTTAACAGGTGATGCTGAATTAACTCATGCGGATAGGGATGAATCGCCATGTGCGAATAAGGAGAAAGCTGATGCGAAGTTTCCGCTTTAATACGGGCGTCAACTGCCATTACGCCGTGTTCGTCCACTATCAGCGGATTAATGTCCAGTTCTAAAATTTCCGGTAATTCACTGACCATGGCCGATATATTAAGCAATACATCCACCAGGGCTCTTTTATTGGCGGGCGGTAATTGGCGGAACGCATCCAAATATTTGGCCGCTTTGGTCTTGGCGATCATTTGCTCAACCATGTAAGCATTCAGCGGCGGCAGAGCGACAGCATTGTCTTGTAAAATTTCTACCATGGTGCCGCCCAGGCCGAAACTGATCGCCGGGCCGAATACCGGATCCCTGACCACACCAATCATCAGCTCGCGACCGCTTGGGGATTTAAACATCGGTTCAACGGTCATACCGACTTCGGTGATTTCGGGGTATTTTTGTTTAATCGCAGCTTCCATTTCCATGAAATTACGGGAAATATCTTGAACGCTGTTGATGTTAAGCCGCACGCCGCCTATATCGGACTTATGGCTGAATTCGGCCATATTGATTTTTAACACCACCGGAAATCGTAACGTTTCAGCAGCAATCATCGCATCTTTGGCGTTGGAGACCTTGATGGTTTGGGTGACCGGAATATGGAATGCGGCCAGAATGGCTTTAGACTCTTGCGTCGTTAAAACCTGTCGGCCTTCAGAAAGTACTCGCTCGATAATCAGACGCGCGCCAGCGACATCGGGTGTCGCCAGTTCATCGGTAGGCGAAGGGATTTGTTTAAGCAGGATTTGATTTTGAGTATAGCTGGCCAGGAATCCAAACGCATCGACAGCGACTTCAGGTGTACTAAAGTGAGCTACTTTGCTGTTGTCAAAAAGATCACGACCTTCCTGAACCCGTGCACCGCCAGTCCATGAGGCTAAAACCGGCTTTTTGCTGGTTTTAGCGCCTTCGATAATACATTCGGCGACTTGGGTCGGATTGGTCATTGCTTGAGGTGTCAAAATAACCAAAATGCCGTCGATATTTTTATCTTTAAGGCAAATTTCCAGCGCTTTTTGGTAGCGTTCTGAAGTTGCGTCACCCAGAATATCCACCGGGTTTGCATGGGACCAATGCACCGGCAAAACCTCGTCCAGAGCGGTTATGCTGGCAGGGCTCAGTTCCGCCATTTGGATGCCGACATCTTCGGCGCGGTCGGTACTCATCACGCCGGGGCCGCCGGCATTGGTGATAATCGCCAAACGGTCTTTTTTGACCACATAATTGTTGGCTAAAACGCGAGCCGCAGAAAACAATTCATTAATATTGTAAGCTCTGACTACACCGGCTCGGGCAATCGCCGCATCGAAGACATTATCTCCGCCGACCATTGCACCGGTATGCGACATGGCCGCCTTGCAGCCTGCCTCGTGTCGGCCTGATTTAATCAAAATCACCGGTTTTAAGCGCGCCGCCGCTTTTAGGCCGCTCAAAAAACGACGGGCATCGCGGATGCCTTCGACATACATCAAAATACCGGTAGTTTTGCCGTCGGTCGCCAAATAATCCAGTACCTCGCCGAAATCAATATCCGCCGCACCGCCCATGGATACCACGGTTGAAAAACCAATATCCTGAGATTTAGCCCAATCCAAAATCGCCGTACAGACTGCGCCGGATTGAGATAATAGCGCCAGATTGCCGTCTTTAATGGTGCCGTCGCCGAAAGTGGCATTGAGCTGCCCGCTGGGTCTGGCAACGCCCAGGCAATTTGGGCCGATGATGCGGATCTTGTAGCGGTGGGCGATGTCCAAAACTTCCTGTTGCAGGCGCTTGCCTTCTGCGCCCAGCTCGCCAAAACCGGCGCTGATAATGATCACCGAGGTAACGCTTTTCTCGCCGCATTGGCGTACTACGCTGGGGACGCTGGGTGCCGGAGTTGCAATTACTACCAGGTCGAGGTCTTCGGGAACGGAGTTGAGATCGGGATAAGCTTTTAGACCTAATAAAGTTTCGCGTTTGTGGTTGACCGGATAAAGTCCGCCTTTGAAACCGGCCTCCTGCATGTTAAGTAATAATCTGTAACCTACGCTTTCCTCGCGTTCGGAAGCTCCGACGATAGCAACGGATTTGGGGGTGAAAAAACGGTTTAGATAATGTGGGCCCATTGATGCTCCTGAAATAAGGAAAAGGAAGTGCGGTTATGGTTGAAAATTCTAACATTTTTGGCCTGTCGATCGGATTAAATTTTAGTGACAAAGCCATAAGCCGAGGAATAAATTGCTACACTGGGTTTTTTGAATTAACGGAAAGTATTTTGAAACGATTATTAACCTATCCGAGTAGGGCGTGCCGTGTTGGCCTTCTGATCGTTGCGCTCTTCAGCTTAATGATCGATCAACCGGCATTCGCTCATGCTGGAGTCGATCACAACAATAGTTGCTTTCTGACCGTTGGCGATACCCGACTGCGAATCAGCGCTTATCAGTTTCAGCCGGAGTTGGAGGGCAAAGCTCACGCCCCTAAACACTTCTGCCATTTTTTCCCTGAGCTTGGTCAGATAGTGGTGGCGCTGGAACCAATGGCTGAGACGCAGGAAACCCCCTGGGTTACGCTGGAATTAGCGGCATTGACTTCGTGGCAAAACCCTGATCAAGCTTTTACCGTGATTAAACAGCAGCCAGTTCAGTTTATGGATGGAGGTCTTGCGTCAATTTCGCAAAACATCCAACAGCGTGGCATTTATAGGCTTAATGTTACGTTGCAGAATGCTTCGGGTCATTCACAGCAACAACATTTTGTGTTTTTGGTCGGTATTCCAGTGACTAAAATACTGGTGATGATTGCCGGGATGCTGGTTTTGGTCATTGGGTTTGCTGGCGTAAAGGATTTTATAAAGAAGAACCGGAGGCAGTGACCGCAATCGATTAAATTAAGTGTCAGTTACATCATTCAAAAAAGTGGTTTCTGATGGATAACTGATTTAAACTCAGTCTACTTATATGTAATTACATTAATAATGGGTCCAACTTATGGAAGCTTATCCTTCTGAACTTCTGCTGATTGTATTTGTTGCAATGTTGGCGCCGCTTCTTGCCTATTTGCCAAAGGGTTACCGTTTTCCTGTCGTAGTTCTTGAAATTTTTTTAGGGATATTGATAGGGCCTCAGATGCTTCATTGGGCCAGTCCGGATGGCATTGTTGCTATGCTGGGTGAACTCGGTTTAACCTTTTTGTTGTTTATGGTCGGGCTTGAGATCGATTTCGACAAGATTCGAGGAAAACCCTTGTCCTTGGCAGTGGGAAGCTGGTTTATTACGTTCTTTTTGGCGATGATTTGCATGTTCCTTTTCAATGTCATCGGCCTGATCAATACGCCGCCTATATTGGCGGCAGTCGCCTTGTCGACCACAGCCTTGGGCATACTGGCTCCCATTCTGCGCGATCGGGGAGAGCTGAATACCGATTTCGGTAAGTATATCGTGGCAACAGCGGCTGTTGGCGAGTTCGCACCCTTGGTGATTATTTCTCTGTTGCTGATTACCACTCACGACACCTTACTACATACGCTGTTTGTTGTGACTTTTATTATCATCGCTTTTGGTGTGGCGAATGTCGCTCTACATGTAAGGTCATCGCCATTAATCGAAAAGCTGGCATATACCATGCAAAGCAGTGGACAGCTTCCGGTAAGGATTTGTATTCTGTTGCAGGTTTTATTTGCTACGCTTACCGCTAAATTCGGACTAAATATCGTGTTAGGGGCATTTGTTGCCGGCATGGTGGTCGGGCTTGCCATTAAAAAACAAGAAGGGAAGTTGTTGCTACAAAAGCTGGACGCAGTCGGTTATGGCTTTCTGATTCCCATATTTTTTATTGTTGCCGGCATGAAGTTTGAAATCAATGCCTTATGGTCGACTCCCCTAGCTCCGATACAGGTAGCGCTTCTATCGGGTTTACTGATTTTAGTTCGAGGCGTTTCGTTGTTGCTCTATAAGGATGAACTGAGTGCCGAAGAAAAAATACCGTTCATGTTTTATTCCGCCACCGGTCTGCCGTTGATTGTTATTATCAGTGAAATTGGTGTTTCCTCTGGAATTATGCCGTCGGATAGAGCATCGATATTGGTGAGTGCGGGCATGGTTTCGGTTCTGCTTTTTCCCATGTTGGCGGTAAAGTTACGCGGAAAATTCGTTTTGCCTTGGTAATTTGAAGTTGCTTTGAGATAGATTTTCTAGCGTAATTGAATACAATGCTGTCTGGACAGATGGATGTTTATCATTGCGTAAATGATTTTAGCTGTAATATCCCTTATGAAAACATGTCGTATTATCCGTATTCTGTTTTGTTAATTGTTGAATAGTTGCGGTTTTTATTTTGGAACTGCGCTCGCCTTTTCTTTCCTATATCGTCTGGAAACAACGCCTAGTCTTTTGGATAGGCGCAATCATTGTCGGCTTGGTTATCGTTATGATGACCTTGCTTAGCGAATGGGCCGCTGAAACCTATCGCATACTGTCAGTACAGTTCCCCTGGTTTCATTTTGTTATCCCACCGGTTGGTATGGGGTTTACCGCATGGCTCACATTTCGTTTCTTCCCCGGTAGCGAACGTAGCGGTATTCCACAGGTTAAAGCGGCACTGGAATTTACCCACAACCCAAAAGAACGATCCGAACTCATTTCCTTAAAAATTGCGTTCGGAAAAATGTTCCTGCCGATTATGGGCTTGCTGTCCGGCGCATCGGTCGGCTTTGGCGGCCCCGCAGTACATGTCGGCGCAGCAATTATGTTGTCGCTCGGCAAAGCGATAAAGTTTCCGCCTCATTATGTGCAAAATGGCTTAATACTGGCGGGTAGTGCCGCTGGTTTTGCGGCGATGTTCAGCACCCCTTTGGCGGGCATTATTTTTGCCATTGAAGAAATGGGCCGTACCCTGGAGGAAAGAATTAGCAGTCTGGTATTAACCGCTATTATTTTTTCAGGCATTACCGCTTATGCGCTATTAAACAGTTACATTTATTTTGAGGACGAATCGCTGATTATGCCGATGGGAAAAAACTGGCTGGCTGTGCCGTTATGCGGGATTGTCGGTGGGTTTTTGGGCGGTATATTCAGCAAAATGATTGTTCTCGGCAGTGCTTTGCTCAAGCGTACCGGCATATCGATAGTGGTGATCGCCATAGCGTGCGGCGGCGTAGTTGCTATAGTCAATTATTTTTCAAATGGGGCGACGGTTGGTACAGGTTACCAACAAACCAAGGCCATATTGCACGGCTTGCACTCTATAGATGCTGCTTATCCGTTCCTTAAGATGCTCGCGACTTGCGCAACTTTTTTTAGCGGCATACCCAGCGGTATTTTTGTACCGTCGCTGGCAACCGGAGCCGGTTTTGGCGTTAACCTGGCGCACTGGTTTCCGATAGCGCCTGCTTCGGCAATGATTTTACTGTGCATGACCGCTTATTTCTCGGGTATGTTGCAATCGCCGCTTACCTCATTTGTGCTTGTCATGGAAATGACCAATAGCCATGAGATTTTGATTCCGTTGATGGCGACCGCCTTTGTTGCCAGCGGGACATCGAAACTGATTAACTCAATGCCTCTGTATCTTGCCATGTGCGAGGCTTATAAGCCCCAAGCTATCGCCAAAGAATAGCTGAGAAATGGAACGTGGATGACACGGGGCGGACGGATTTAAACGGTTTTTTACAGCGTTTTAAGATTCAGAGCAATCACGCTTAGAAAAATAAATGGAGACGCGACTTTAGTCGCGCATGAGAGACCCTCTATACAGACGATGGCAATAATCCGGCGTGACTGAAGTCGCTTCTCCGCCAAAGCCTGACTTCCTTTTTTAACGTAACTGACCATGATTGAAACTGCTGTAAAGTGCTAATTCCGTTTGTTTTGCGCTTTTACAGCAGTGTTTATCCGTTTAATCCTAGTTAACATTTGCAGAATAAAATCATCTGCTTCGTAGTGAATAATCCTTTTAGCCCGGTTTGCAATCACCCCGTTTGATGCTGCAAAGCCGCCCGGATACAGCGCAAAATCCCGTAATTGTATTGCCCTTCGAACAACTCAAAAACCGGTTTAAGCGCGTTTTTTTGCTCTTCGGGCAGATCGAGAATAGCGGCTTCTATCTGCTTGATTTCCTGTTCGGGTAACTCAACCACATCGGCCAGCACCAATAGGCCTTGTTCCAACGATTCAGCCAAATGTCCATAAATAGTGGAGTCTTGCAATTCCCGTTGCTGGGCAATCTGCTTTACGCTGTAACCCAGCCGGAACAAGGCTACCGATTCGGCCATGGTATCGGATAAGCCTATTGGCCCGTTTTTAGTGATGTCGACAAAATCGCCGATCACCGCCAGAAATTCATCGGCGTAAAGTTCCAGCTTGCGTTCGCCGATACCGGACAACAGGCTCATTTGCTGGCGATTGGTCGGCTTGGCTTCCAGCATCGCCATCAAGGTGGCGTCATGAAAAATAACATAAGGCGGTACATCCTGAGCCTCGGCGATCATCTTGCGCTTGGCGCGCAAGGCATTCCACAGCAGAGTATCGTCCGTTTTAGCAAACTGTCTGCCTTCTCTTTTACTGCCCTTAACTTTTGCGGCTTGCAAATCCTTGCGTAACATTAATTGCTGCTCGCCGCGCAAAATAGGCCGACAGGCTTCAGTTAGTTGCAGTGCGCCGAATTGTTCGAAATTGACGGCAACCAGACCTCGGGCGACTAATTGTCTAAATACCGAGTGCCATTGTTTTTCCTCTATGTCAATCCCAATACCGAAGGTCGATAACTTATCGTGAGCGGCTTTGATAATCCGCTCGGTGGCCTTGCCGCGCAACACATCGATTAAATAGGCCACACCGTAACGTTGCTGAGTACGGTGGATGCAGGAC
>JADHTX010000072.1 GCA_016784875.1 Methylobacter sp. | reverse complement strand
TATTCGAGCAAATGCGCAACATGGACAATAGCGAGCAACGTTATCAAATCATTCAGCAAATGCAGGAAATTGTGCGTCATGATGCGCCGTGGATTTTCGGCTATCATCCGAAGAACTTTTCACTGTTTCACGGCTGGTACAAAAACCTCAAACCCAATCTAATGGCGAATAATCAGCTTAAATATACCCGTATTGATGCGACCGCCCGAGCAGAAAAAAGGCGGCAATGGAATCAACCGGTGTTTTGGCCTTTGGTTTTGGGCGGGGCGGTGTTTGTGTTGATGTTGATTCCGGCGATTAATGCTTATCGCCGCCGCGTCAGGGAGACAATCCAATGACCCAATATATTATCCGGCGGCTTTTATACAGCTTGCCATTGTTGATGGGCGTTAATATTTTAACCTTCGTGCTGTTTTTTGTGGTTAACAGCCCGGACGATATGGCTAGGATGCAGCTGGGACAAAAGCACGTAACCGAGCAGTCCATCGTCAACTGGAAACAGCAACACGGCTATAATGTGCCGCTGCTATGGAATGGTGACGCACAAGGCGAGAAAAAACTAACCGACACCATTTTTTACCAAAAATCGGTCGGCTTGTTTTTGTTCCGTTTCGGCGTGTCCGATAGCGGTAGGAATATCGGCGCGGATATTAAAGAACGTGCTTGGCCAAGTCTTGCTGTGGCCTTGCCGACCTTGCTGATCGGTCTGCTGGTGAATATTTGTTTTGCGCTGATGATGGTGCTGTTCCGCAGTAGTTATATCACCAAGGATGGTGTGTATGCCGCTGGCCAGTCGGGAGCTGGCGCGGCACTGGAACATGCGGGCATCGTGTTGTGCGTGATTTTGATGTCGATTTCCTCATTGTTTTATATCATTGGCGGGCAATTTTTTATCGGTAAAGTCTTAAGGCTGGTGCCTATTTCTGGCTATGATGACGGGGTGGCGGCGATTAAATTCCTGATCTTGCCTGTGTTGATTGGCGTATTTTCCGGTATCGGTTCGGGTGTTCGCTGGTATCGAACTTTATTTTTAGAAGAAGTTGAAAAAGACTATGTACGCACCGCGAGAGCGAAAGGCTTAACGGAAACACAAACCCTGTTCAGGCATGTGTTGCCCAATGCGATGATTCCCATTTTGACCGGTGTAGTGGTAGTGTTGCCGCTGTTATTCATGGGCAGTCTCATCATGGAATCGTTTTTCAGCATTCCCGGTTTAGGCAGCTATACCATTGATGCGATCAACAGCCAGGATTTTGCTATCGTCCGTGCCATGGTCTTTCTGGGATCGGTGTTATATGTGATCGGGCTGTTATTGACCGATATTTCCTACACCTTGGTTGATCCAAGAGTGAGGTTATCGTAGCTATTGTTCAAAGCCAGCTTTGAACTCCTCCTGTACCGGTACGTTAAAATCAGATTTGGATATTTATTCTGGAGTTCAAAGCTGGCTTTGAACGTTTTGTTAAGGTTTTGCGATGTTAAAGAAAAGCCCACATGCTCCGGCGCATTTATTTTTAGACAATACACCTTATTTTGTCACCAGCGCCACTTATCAAAAAAGACCTTTGTTAGCAGCCGATACGATTAAGCAATATTTACTTGAGACAATTCAAAACTGCTTTAGCGAGAAAAATTGGACGCTAAACGACTGGGTGATTCTGGATAACCATTATCATCTTTTAGGCGTGAGTGATAAGGGCGATGATTTGAGCCAGATTTTTCGTAAAATTCATGGCATAACCAGTCATGTTATTCAGGCGCATTGTTCATGTGATCTACCGGTTTGGTGGAACTTTTGGGATTATTGTCCGAGTGATGAAAAGGATTACATGGTGCGGTTAAATTATTTACTAATTAACCCAGTTAAGCATGGCTACTGTGACAATTTACACGATTACCCGTTTTCCAGTTTTCATCAACGATTAGTGGAATCGGGACGGGAAAATTTAGCTAAACAATTTAAAGACAATGACGGTTATCAAAAAATGGAGTTACTAGAAGATGATTTTTAATTATCCAAAGCCAGCTTTGGACTCCAGCTTGAGCGTCCGCCATTTTAAATTGAGTTTAAAACTGGCTTTGGGCTTCGATTTAGGCGTCCGTCATTTAAAATGGAGTTCAAAGCTGGCTTTGAACATTGTCGGATTTGACCAACACAGGCTCACGCAATGATTGTTTTATGGACAGACGCATTGATCTACTTGCTGATTTTGGTGATGCTTACGCTGGGCTTGTACCTGCGCGGTAAAGAACACATTAAGCGCCCGTTGCAACAAATAGGCCGCAGTAAAATCGGCATGGTGTCGCTGGTGGTGCTGTTGTTTTTTATGCTGATCGGCTTGCTCGATTCCGTGCATTACAAACCTGCCGATGATAAGCAAAACGAGATTATCAGCTTGCTGGACGACTGGGCAACGCCGCTACGCGATCATGGCGAAAAAACCTATTCCGCGCCTTTTGCAACGACGCTGTACAGCAAAGAAATGACGGCACTGGCAGACGGTTCCATGCAATGGGGTTATCCGCGACTGGAATTCGGCGGCAGGCATTTGGATGATCCGGAGACCCAGCGTATCACCGATATTTTGCAAAAAGCCGCTTATGGGTTTGCTCAAGGCGCAGGATTGGTGGTTTTTTTTCTGGTGTTGTTATGGGGTTTGCTGGCAGAACAGCATAAACGCTTCATGCGCAGTTCAACGGCAAAAACAGTTTGGGCTGTTGTGTTTGTTATCGTGTCGCTTAGTTACTCATCAATTTATTTATCCGGCTATTATCATATTTTCGGGACTGATAAAGTCGGTGAAGATGTCTTTTACCAAGCGGTAAAAAGCATTCGTACCGGCTTGGTCATCGGCACCTTAACCACCTTAATCATGTTGCCGATGGCGATCATCTTCGGCATCCTGGCCGGATTTTTTCGCGGCTGGGTGGACGACATCATTCAATACATCTACACCACGCTCAACTCCATTCCCGGCGTGTTGCTGATAGCCGCTTCGATCCTGATGGTGCAGGTGTACATGGCCAATCATGAAGCGGACTTTACCAGTGTTATCGTCAGGGCCGATACGCGTTTGCTGTTCCTGTGCATGATCCTCGGCGTAACCAGCTGGACAGGCTTATGTCGCTTGCTCAGGGCGGAAACCCTCAAACTTAGGGAAATGGAATACGTTCAGGCTGCTTCGGCTTTGGGCGTTAAACAAGGCGCTATTTTGCTGCGCCATATCCTGCCCAATGTGATGCACATCGTTCTGATCTCAGTTGTTTTGGATTTCAGTTCGCTAGTACTCGCCGAAGCGGTGTTGTCGTATATTAATATCGGTGTCGATCCGACCAGTTACAGCTGGGGCAATATGATTAACGGAGCACGGCTGGAAATGGCGCGTGAGCCTATCGTGTGGTGGTCGCTGACGGCGGCTTTTGTGTTTATGTTTGCACTGGTGCTGGCGGCCAATCTGTTCGCCGATGTGGTGCAGAATGCATTCGATCCAAGACGGAGCGGCAATGAATAATCCCCTATTGGCCGTTGAACATCTTAGTGTCAGCTTTAACCATCGGCAGACGGTGGTTGATGACATCAGTTTTGAGATTTATGCAGGCGAAACCTTTGCATTGGTCGGGGAATCCGGTTCCGGAAAATCGATCACCGCTTTGTCGGTGCTCAGGTTATTGCCCAATAATGCAAGGCTTAACGCCGAAGCGATCAACCTGCAAGGCGACAATTTGCTGAAGCGTTCGGAATTCGATTTGTGCAAAATTCGCGGCCGACGCATCGGCTTTATATTCCAAGACCCGATGTCCTCCCTGAACCCGGTGATGAACATCGGTAACCAGATCGAGGAAGTCATTAAGCTGCATTTCGACCTGACCAAGGAGGCGCTTAAACAACGTACTCTGGAACTCATGCAGCAAGTTGAAATCCCGGAAGCACAGCAGCGTATTAAAGATTATCCGCACCAGCTTTCCGGTGGTCAACGACAACGGGTGATGATTGCAATCGCGTTAGCAGGCAAGCCGGATTTATTGATCGCCGATGAGCCGACCACGTCCCTGGATGTGACCATACAGGCGCAAATCCTGGCCTTGTTGAAAAATATCCAACAACAAACCGGCATGGCGTTATGGCTGATCAGTCATGATTTGGCGCTGGTGTCCAGTATCGCCGACCGGGTGGCGGTCATGCAGCAGGGCAAAATCGTCGAAACCGGGGACACTGCCGAGTTTTTCAGCCTGCCCAAACACCCCTATACCCGCAAGTTGCTGAATGCCTTGCCCTCGATGCAAAGCTGTTTGATGCACAGCATCGAGCAAAAGCCGCCGCTACTCCAAGTCAGCGATTTTTATTGTTATTACCCGATCCGAAAAGGCATTTTCAAGCGGATCGTCGATCATGTGCGGGCGGTCGATGGTGTCAGTTTCGACATCCAGCAAGGCAAAACCCTGGCTTTGGTCGGCGAGTCCGGCTGCGGCAAAACCACCTTGGGCAAGAGCCTTTTAAACTTGATACCAGGCACTGGACGAGTCGTGATCAATGGCGTCGAGTTGAATGCCTTGACTGGCGAAGCTTTGCGCCAACAACGCGCCAATATCCAAATCGTATTTCAAGATCCGTTTTCATCGATGAGCCCGCGTATGCTGGTCGGAGACATCATCGCCGAAGGCATCAGAGCTTTACATCCCGAAATTAGCCCGGACGAACGCAAGAGTCGAGTCCGGCAATTGTTGCAGCAAGTCGATTTACCCGAGGATTCGGCGCTACGCTATCCGCACGAGTTTTCCGGCGGTCAGCGCCAGCGCATTTGTATAGCCCGCGCCCTGGCGGTTGATCCAAAATTGATCGTCTGCGACGAGCCGACCAGTGCGTTGGACGTGTCGGTACAAGCGCAGATTATCCAATTGCTGAAAACCTTGCAGCGGGAAAAAGGCGTCAGCTATTTATTCATTACCCATGACCTTGCCGTCGTTGCAGAAATCGCCGATGACGTGGCGGTGATGTATCAGGGAAAGATCATAGAGCAGGGCAGAGTGGCCGAGGTTTTGACCCAGCCCAAACAGGCTTATACCAAAAAGCTGCTGGCGGCTGTGCCGGTTTTGAAAATGGATGGTTGAAGTCAATTCACTATCAACGACTTGGGGATAGAAGGTCTAGCACGGCAGGATGTTCTTTTCCGTTTAATCTCGATTGCACTTATGAGTTGAATCTAAGCTTTGTTTTATGAATCGTCTCAATATCACGCGTGAAGTCAATACAGTAATATATTCAAGTCCTTCATGGTAAAAATAAATGACATTTTCTGGAATCAGCCCCCTATACCTATGCATAGAGAGACAGGGTGTTAGTCAGTTAATGCCAGATTCACTTGAGACTAATCTTTAGAAATGGTTAGAGCAAGTCCAGGTTTTTTAAAAGGCGGTTATAACTTTGCTTCATTGTCCATCAGCAACGCTAATGTTGTTGCGGGGGCCAATATACCCCCAGATATTCACGTTGCCATATTCGTCCGGTAGTAGCGCGTTGCTCCCGGGGGCTATAAGAATAGCGGTATAAAAGCGCACGCACATATACCGGCGGTTTATCCGGGAAAGGGTTGGCCGCCAGCAATGACAGCACTTGCGGCGATCCTTCTTGCAGTTTGCCCATAAATTGGGCAAACCATGAGTCCGCCGCCGGTTTTTCCATGGCCGCGAACCACATTTGCCAATCCAGCCTCGGTTGATGGGGAATATTCCATTTTAGCGGCTGGTCCAGTTTGACCGGCTTGTATTTGAATTGATAGGTCTTCCAGTTCGTGCCATCATTTGACCCTTCCACAATAATTTCAGGACGTTCGGTGGTCATGATGGCAAAGGGGCCGTAATTGTTGATCAGCGAGAATGCCGATGTCGCGTGTACTAAGTCATTCAGCGGTGCAATAGGGATACGCTTGGCATGGTAAATCCAAATATGCGTCGCGCAGATCAACAGCACCAAGCCCACCCAGATATTGGCGACGGCATTAGCGACAGGTCCGGGGATGGGTTGTTTTTGCCGGATAGCTAAAATAAGCCGCGTCGGCAGCCTTTTTTCAATATCTTCGTCGTCAAATAAAAACAGGCATAACAAAATCGTCAGTACGTTAAAAAAATTATAACTGCCGACAAGCATAATGCTGCTTTGCAAAGCGATAAAACTCCAGGCGGCAAAAAGTCGAAAGCGTCGAGGCAGAAACACAAAAAACGGCACAATAAGTTCGATAATTAATACTGCCGCAACGCAAAATGCATTAAACCAATGCGGCAGGTAATAAGCGTAATAGGCAAGCGGCGACGGCAATGGCTGGGTCTGGTAATGATAGTTCAATGCCGTCAGGTTTGACCAGGAAGGATCGCCGCTGGCCAGCTTAACAACGCCGCCCATAAACATGAAACGGGCAATTAACCAGCGGTATAAAAAAACGATCAGTTCCGAACCCCAGGTCAAAAATATTCCCAGAAACCCTGCCTCAAGCAAAAACACGTCCCACTGGAACGCGGTAAAGTCCTGCCCGGCTACGGTAATCGATAAATACAGGATATAGCAGAGTATCAAAGCCATTCTGGCAAACACATTTACCAGCAATAAAACAGCCGCCGCCATGCCCGCAAAACAAACCGACACCAGCGCCTGATCCGACGCATCAAGCCAGAATACGGTGGGGAACTCAATGTATTTGCTGCTTGGGAAAAGTAGCGCAATTTCCGTCAGTTTGGACTGGATAGGGAGTATGCCGTTTTTGCCGACCAATCCTTCTATTTGCACAGCCATCGAGGCAAAAGCGGCAAAATAGATGATGGCTAAACCGCGCAAGAAAACCCAACTTACCAAATAATGCGTCGAGTTATAAGGCTTGGTGAGTAATGCTGATTGGAGAGACAAAGGCGTTGCTCCTGTTGCGAGGACTTAGCTGCTGGGTTGAATATTGCGACTATTGCCCGTTATGAGGAACTCTAAAGGTTCATCATGCAGTATCTCTTGTTTAATGAAGAATAATAAGCCCGTACGACTACTTACAAATACCGATGTTCGGCGACAGGGTGATTGTTAATACAGAAAAATATCGGCTAGCTGGGTAGTCATTCAAGTCGGATGGATAAGATCTTTTCGGTATTAAACGGTTGTCATAAACGACCAATCGATACTTAAATCCGGGAAATATTGCACGACAGTCGGCTCATCCATGCCGAACACGCCGGGTTGTCCGTACCGGCTTTGTTCATCCAGAATATACACCAAAAGCCAGCGATCTTCCGGGTGGATAATCCAATATTCCTGTACACCATGCCGCTGGTAAAGACCGCGTTTGGTGTTCATGTCTTTGAGTGCGGTTGAAGGTGAAAGCACTTCAACAATCCAATTCGGCGCGCCGCGGCAACCTTGTTTGTCCAGCTTGGATAAATCGCAAATGACGCTTAGATCGGGTTGCACCACGGTTTCCACGTTGGCATCGGCTTCATCATTGCGCGGCAGGCGCACGTCGAAGGGAGCAGTATAGCCTTTACAGGGTTTGCCTTGCAGGTAGTTGCGTACTTGCCCTCCCAATTCAAACACAATATCCTGATGCAGCCGTTGTGGGACGGTCATCGCATACGGCACGCCATCAATCAACTCCCAAGGTTCGTCTTCAGGCCATTGGGTATAATCGGCATAGGTGTATTTTGCTTGCAACTGTACGGCGATACTCATTGTCTTTTTTCCATACGAAGTACTAGGCTGCTTGCCTTGCACTTGTAAGGCGTTCAAAGCCGGCTTTGAACGCCGCAATATCGTCATAGGCTAATCGATAAGAAAAATATATAGGCTTTCCCTTAACAATCAACCCGCCAACCGCTCCTGCCATTCTGCGATTTTGATCCTTAATTCATCGATATTCAACGTAGTTAGATGACGTTGCTTTAACAAGCGTTTGCCTGCCACCCAGACATCGGTGACTTGTTGACGGCTGGCGGCGTAAACAATCTGCGAGATAGGGCAATATAACGGCTGGGTTTCCAAATGCGACAAATCGATGGCGATGACGTCGGCGGCTTTGCCGATGCTTAATGAGCCGATTTCATTGTCTAATCCTAAGGCCTTGGCGCCGTTGATGGTCGCCATGCGCAAGGCGGTCATCGCCGGAACGGCGCTGGCGTCACCGGCAACGGCTTTGCCTAACAATGCTGCGGTGCGCATTTCGCCGAACATATCCAGGTCGTTGTTACTGGCCGCACCGTCGGTGCCCAATGCGACATTGATGCCGGCGGCTATGCATTTGGCAACCGGGCAAAATCCGCTGGCCAGTTTTAGATTGGATTCGGGACAATGCACGATATGAGCGCCGGATTCGGCAAACCGGCTGATTTCATCGTCGGTTAGTTGGGTCATGTGGACTGCAATGAACGACGGATCGATCAGGCCGAGGTCGTGCAATCTTTGCAAAGGGCGCTGGCCGGTTTTTTCTTGCTCCTGTTCGATTTCGTGCAGCGTTTCGTGGACATGCATATGAATCGGCAGATCCAGTTCATCGACCAGAGTTTTGATTTTTTGTAGCGGTTGATCCGACACCGTGTACGGCGCATGCGGCGCAAACGGCGTGGTAATCAGCGGGTGGTGGCGCAGTTGTTCGTGCAGAGCCAGACCTTTTTCAATATAGGCTTCGCTGTTTTCGGCCCAGACCGTTGGGAAATCGATGACGATCAGGCCGACGCTGGCGCGGATGCCGTGATGGATTGCTTGTGCTGCGGTGATTTCCGGGAAAAAATACATGTCGTTGAAACAGGTCGTGCCGCCCAGTATCATCTCGGCTATTGCCAGATCGGTGCCGTCTTTGACAAACGCTTCGCTCATCCATTTTTGTTCCAACGGCCAGATATGGTTTTGCAGCCAGTCCATCAACTGCAAATCGTCGGCAATGCCGCGCATTAAGGTCATCGCGGCATGAGTGTGGCTGTTGATTAATCCGGGCAGAAGCGCGTGATTTTCCAGGTTTTCGGTGCTTGTGCCTTGGTATTTCTGCTTGGCAAGCTCGGTAGGCAACAGGTCGATAATTCGACCATTATCGATAACCAGCGTATGGTGTTCAAAGGTTACGGATTCCGGTTCAACGGGTATAATCCACCTAGCGTGGATGAGGGTATCGACAACTGTCATGAGATATTCCTGTGTTGGGTTGCCAAATTATAACTTTTTACCATGGGTTTTTGATAAAAATGACTATGCAAAATAAATTGAATGTACAAGCGTTGCAATGGACGGGCAGTGCTTTAAAAGTGCTGGATCAGCGGCAATTGCCGGAAAAGATCGTTTACGATGAATTCACGGACGCCGTTGGGGTAACCGAAGCCATTGCCGGCATGCGGGTTCGCGGCGCACCGGCTATCGGAATAGCCGCAGCCTACGGCGTGGCGCTGTCGGTTCGCAAGCACTATGCTGAGTCCAATCATTGGCGGCAAAAAGTAAAGGCTGATATAGACATGTTGGCAAAGTCCAGGCCAACCGCAGTCAATTTATTTTGGGCGTTGGATCAGATGAAGACCTTATTGGTAAAGCAGCTTGATAATCCGATAGCGGCAGTTCTAACTTGTGCAGAAAGAATCCATAGCGACGATATTGCCGCCAATCACAAAATGGGTGAGCTGGGCGCAGAACTTCTGGCCGGTGCCAAAGGCGTGATGACCCATTGCAACGCCGGAGCCTTGGCAACCGGCGGCTACGGCACGGCGCTGGGGGTTATCCGTAGCGCATATCAACGGGAACGCATCAACGTTTATGCCGGCGAAACCCGGCCCTGGCTGCAAGGCGCACGGCTGACCGTTTGGGAGTTGGCGCAAGACGGCATTCCGTCAACCTTGATTGCCGATTCGGCAGCGGCATGGCTGATGAAGTCCGGCGCTATCGATTGGATCGTGGTCGGCGCAGACCGTATTGCCGCTAATGGCGATGCGGCCAACAAAATCGGCACTTATTCTCTGGCCGTACTAGCCAAACAGCATGGCGTAAAGTTGATGGTGGTCGCGCCGACCACAACTATCGACTGGACTATGCCTAGCGGCGACCTGATAGAAATCGAACAACGCAATCAGAACGAATTATTGCCGACCTGTTATAACCACGAGGATTCCCTGGTCAGCGCCTGGAATCCGGTCTTTGACGTGACCCCGGCGGAACTGATTGCGGCGATAGTCACCGAGCGCGGCGTGGTTTTAAATCCTGCCGGACAAGGCGTGGGAGGCTTGAAAAATGCAATTTGATAAGAAAGGCAACAACCCGTTATTAGCCACCGGTTTTTTGTTTAAGGGCTTGAAGTTATTAGCCAAGCAGGAATTGCGCAAATTTATCATCATCCCGGTTTTAGTCAATGTGGTGCTGTATAGCGTAGCCTTAACCTTGGGCTATTTTTATATGTCGGATTTGATTAATCAATTTATCCCCGGCTGGCTGCAATGGTTGAGCTGGATATTATGGCCGCTGTTTTTCATCAGTTTTTTTATCGCCGGATTTTTCACTTTTACGATATTGGCAAACCTGATTGCCTCGCCTTTTTACGGCACGTTATCGGCAAAAGCATTGGACATGGTCAGCGACAAGCCCCTTGCCGGTGCCGAACAGCCATGGCCTAAAGTCCTGGTTGCAGAATTAAAGCGCATCGCTTATCTGGCGGCACTAGCCTTGCCGCTGCTGATCTTGTCGATCATTCCCGGCATTAACGTGCTTGCGCCTTTTTTATGGGCGCTATTCGGAGCTTGGGGTATGGTGTTGGAATACATGGCTTATCCGCTGGAAAACCAGGGCGTATTGTTTTCCGAGCAGAAAGACTTGATCAAAAGCGTCAAACTGGGCGCGTTAAGTTTTGGTGGACTGGCGGTGTTGGGTTTGACCGTTCCGGTGCTGAATATCATCGTCGCACCAGCTGCGGTGATTGGGGCTACGCTTTATTTTAATGAGATTCAGCGGGATTGAAATGCACCTTAAAAGGTGTTTATTTATAATTAGTACTTGCGAGATTTTTGCGTTATGTAACTCAAGTGGTTACAATTTGGCGCATGATTAAAAGCTTCACTCACAAAGGTCTGGAAAAATTCTTTGCCACGGGTAATCAAAGCGGTATTCAGGCAATTCATGCCAAACGCTTGCGCTTAATTCTGGCGCTATTGAATGATGCCAATCAATTAGGTGATTTGGAGTCTCCCGCCTTGCGCCTACATCGATTGAAAGGCAACCTTGAAGGCTTTTGGTCTCTTACCATACAAGCGAATTGGCGGGTTATTTTCCGTTTTGAGGACGGCAATGTGTATGTTGTCGATTATCTGGACTACCACTAACGAGGCATGTTAATGCGAATGTACAATCCCCCGCACCCGGGCGAAATACTTTATGGACTCTGGTTGCAACCTCTAAATTTAACCATTACCCAAACAGCCCAGAAGCTGAATGTCACCCGAAAAACCGTCTCCGCGTTGGTCAATGGTAAAACGGGTGTCAGCCCCGAAATGGCCTTGCGGCTGGAGCTGGCATTCGGCAAAAGCGCCGAATCGTGGCTTGCCGCTCAAGCGGCTTATGATTTGTGGCAACTGGAAGCAAAACGTGAAAGCTTGGGCGTTCATCGCGTGGCGGCTTAAGTCAGGTTGGCGTGTTGTTTCCTGATATTTATATACATAAATGTCGGGCAACGAAAAGCTGTTGCCCGACCTACGGAACTGCGGTGATTGGCGCTACGCTTTATTTTAATGAGATTAAGCGGGATTGAGCGGCAAATGGTAAAGTAATTACTAGATACTAATGCACCTAAAAAGGTGCTTATTTATAGTTAGGCTCTCACCGACGAACTCCATTCCGCAAGTCCACAGAGAACACAAAATGGGATATAAGGCATTTTACGAGCAACAGGAAAAAGAGTATGAGGAGTGGGCAAATTCCCACCCTAGTGGAATAGTGATCAACTCATACCCCAAAAAGTTGAGTGAAAAGTACATCGTCGCCCATCGTCCAATGTGCGAATCATTTTGGAGGCATGAAGGGGCGAGAACTAATTACTCTAAACACTGTTTCGACTCGGTTGTAGAGGCGTTGGAATATTTAGGTGGCAAGGTGCCAAAGTTTGGTTGCAATCGTTGCAAAGTAGCAGCTCTACAGCCTACTGCAGATCTTGATGTCCTGGATGAGCGTGTTGCAACACTTTTGAGTGAACCTGAACACATATCCGATAAGCCGCTAGGTAATCGTACC
>JADHTX010000001.1 GCA_016784875.1 Methylobacter sp. | reverse complement strand
TGCGCCGGTTTTCACGCAAAAACGAGCGCCGTGTCGGGGGCAGATAATCTCGTCGCCTTCCAATATGCCGCTGGCGATTTCCGCGCCGTCATGGGTACAGACATCTTCAATCGCATAAAATTGACCGTCAATTTTGAAGACGGCGACATCGGTACCATCGACATCTATGACCCTATTTTCGCCATTCGCCAAGGCGTTTTCATCAATTACATCTATCCAGTCCGACATATTTTTACCGTTATTTTGTCTTGTAAAATGAACGCCGCAAGGCGTGGAGCCGCTACTTCAGTCGCGGTGTTGGCTTGACATGAACGCAACTGCGCGACTGAAGTCACGGCTCCGTTTATGGGTTTTTCTGTCCTTTAACCTTTCAAATAAACATCATACCGCAGCAACTTGCCCTGGAAACTTTGGCTAGGCTTACCGCCCAAAGGTTCGGCATAATCGGGGCTTTTCACCACCACCCGTTTTCCGGCTGCATTTATCGCGGCCTCAAAAAGTTGCTCCTTGTCCGGGTCGTCGCCCAGCAAATCGCGCAACACCATCATGGATTTTTTAGCTAATGCGGATTTTTTGCGCTTAGGCGGAAACATCGGATCAAGATAAATACAATCAGGCTGAGTTTCCAGATTGGCTAACAAGTCAATGGCATTGCCCTGTAGCAATCGGGGCGACTCAAGATTAAGCCGCTGCATCCAGTCAAGTTGCGCCAGTCGAACAAAACCGTCTGCCAGCAATTCCGCCATAACCGGAGATCGTTCGATACACAGCAGTTCGTAGCCCATGCGGAAGATGTGCAGACTGTCCTGACCCCAGCCGGTAGTCGCATCGACAACGGTTCTGGTTTTTCGTCCCAAAGCCTGCGCCAACGCGCCGTCTTTGGGTGCAGGCCATGAACGCTGCTCTCCGTTGCGCGGCTCTATTTCGACAGTCATGCCGCCTTTTTTAAGCAGCTCCCGGTCGAGCAGCTTTAAGCAACCATCGCGCCAGGTTAAAAAGAATTCTTCCTGAGTATCGCTTGGGGATTGATGCAAAGGAACGCCCAACCTGTCTGCCAGCTGCTGAAAAGGCAGGCTATCGCCCTGCCCTTGATAAAGTACCGCCGGTTTTGATGGCGTGTATGTTATAAGCTTGTCAGGAACAGGCGCGGCACCGGCGTTTTTTTGCGACGACATTTACTCTGTGGAAATTGACTTTTGTTCGTTTTTCAACGCCGCATCCAACGTGTGCCAAGCCAAGGTCGCACATTTAACCCGAGCAGGATATTCGCGCACTCCGGCTAATACCGCCAGTTTGCCGACCGCTTCAAGATTGAACTTCTCATCTTTTCCGGTAGTCATTTCATGGAATTTTTTAAACAAGTCCTCGGCTTCCTGTTCGGTTTTGCCTTTGACGATCTCGGTCATTAACGAAACCGAAGCTGTGGAAATGGCGCAGCCTGAACCCTGAAAACTGGCATCGGTAATGGTATCGCCGTCCATTTTCAAATATAAAGTCAAACGGTCGCCGCACAGCGGATTAAAGCCTTCCACCTTGCGGTCGGCATTGTCCATAACCCGGAAATTACGCGGGTTGCGGTTGTGGTCGAATATCACCTCCTGGTAGAGGTCGCGTAAATCTTCAAACATTAGCCAAATACCTCAATCAAGGACTCTATGCCTTTCATTAAAACATCAATTTCTTCTTTGGTGTTATACATCGCAAACGATGCTCTCGCCGTTGCAGGGACTTGAAAAAAATCCATGACCGGCATTGCGCAATGGTGCCCTGCCCTGACCGCAATACCTAAACTGTCCAGCATGGTGCCTATATCGTGCGGATGAATTTTATCCAGCACAAAAGACAAAATTGCGCCTTTATGCTCGGCCTCGCCGATAATCCGTAGCCCCTTAATCTGCTTGGCTTTTTCAGTAGCATAATCGAGCAACTCGGCTTCGTAAGCGGCAATCTTACCCATGCCGATGGCATTCAGATAATCGATAGCTGCGCCCAAACCGATCACATCGGCAATGCTCGGCGTGCCTGCTTCAAACTTATAAGGCAGGGTATTATATTCGGTTTCTTCAAAGGTGACTTTGCGAATCATATCGCCGCCGCCCTGATACGGCGGCATGTCTTCCAACAACGCCTGCTTGCCGTATAACACGCCTACGCCTGCCGGGCCGTAAAGTTTATGACCGGAAAAAACGTAAAAATCGCAATCCAAGTCCTGCACGTCAACTGCCATGTGCGGAATAGCCTGCGCACCGTCCAGCAATACAGGAATGTTTTTGGCATGAGCCGCTGTAATCATCTGTTTAACCGGATTAATCGTACCCAAGGCATTAGACATATGCACGACTGAAACCAGCTTGGTTTTCTCGCTGATCAATTTTTCAAATTCGTCATAGATCAATTCGCCTTTCAGGTTAATCGGCGCAACTTTTAAGATGGCCCCGGTCTGCTCGCAAAGCATTTGCCAAGGCACGATATTGGAATGATGCTCCATCGCGGTAATTAAAATCTCGTCCCCGGCTTTGATATTGGCTTTGCCGTAAGTCTGCGCAACCAAATTGATCGCTTCGGTAGCGCCCCTGACAAAAATAATTTCTTTGTCGCTGGCGGCGTTAATGAAATCTTTAACCTTAGTGCGCGCGCCTTCAAATTTATCGGTGGAACGCACGCTTAAGGTATGTACGCCGCGATGCACGTTGGCGTAATCATGGCTGTACAAATGCACGATACTGTCGATGACCGCTTGCGGCTTTTGGCAAGTAGCCGCGTTATCCAGATAGACCAGCGGCTTGTTGCGTATAAGTTCAGCCAAAATCGGGAAATCGGCGCGGATTTTTTCTACGGGAAAATTTGTCATATTTACATTTCAAATAAGTTATTGATTCTTCAATTGCAAGGTATTATATTTTAAACATTCTTACCTGACTCTATTTTAAGAACATGGCTACAGCAACTGCGGGTGTACGCAAACATCTCACCGATATTAATGAATGGCAAAGATTGGGCGAAGCTAATATTTTTCCGCCTGAAAGTCGGCTTGAGCTTATCAATGGAGAAATTTTAGAAATGGCCCCTATCGGTTGTAATCATGCAGGACATGTAAAACGTTTAAATAACAGACTATCCGCCTTGGCTTTCGGTAAAGCCATTCTCAGCGTCCAAGACCCATTACAACTCGGCGACCTTTCAGAACCCGAACCCGATTTTATGCTGTTAAAACCGAGCGATGATTTCTACTCATCCCGTCACCCTACTGCCGATGACGTTTTGCTGCTGATTGAAGTCGCCGACAGTTCGCTCAGTTTCGACCAAAACCAGAAACTGCGTTTATACGCCAGCCATAACATCCCTGAATACTGGCTGATGAACTTGAACGACTCCTGCGTCGAAGTATACCGCCAACCGCATGGCGATTGTTATGGCGAAAAAACCACATTGCGGATTGGCGATAGCGTCACCTTGTCTCAGATAAACCAGCTTACCATCAACATCGCCGACATTTTATAGCCATTCTTTGTTCACGCCTTGTTGCGGGAAACGCACCAACACCTGTTCTAAAACCTTATCGTGTAAGCTTTTAATCTTGACCTTATCGACCATTTCGTTGGCGAAGGCAAAGGTCAGCATGTTCCGAGCTGTCTCTTCATCTACGCAACGTGATTGCAGATAGAAAATGGATTTTTCGTCCAGCTGCCCCACCGTCACGCCATGAGCACATTTCACATCATCGGCATAAATTTCCAGCTGCGGCTTGGTATCCGCTTCGGCATCGTCCGATAACAGCAGATTACGGTTATTCATTTGCGAATCGGTTTTCTGCGCATCCTCAGACACAATCACCCTCCCCTGAAACACACCTCTGGCTCTATCGTCCAATACGCCTTTATACAGCTCGCGGCTGATCGCATGAGGCTTTAAATGGTTGATTCGGGTGTGGTTGTCGAGATGCTGACGCTTGATACCTAAGTACAAACCGTTCAGTTCGCACTCAGACGCATGATCGAGATCGACATGAATATCACTGCGCGCCAGCAAACCGCCAAAAGCGAAATTGTGATGGGTAAAGCGGGCATCTCTCGCCTGTTTAACGTAGCAGCCGCCAAAATGGTAGGCTTTTTCCGACTCGCTTTGCAGTTTGTACAAGGTCACATCGGCGTTTTTCCCGACGAAAACTTCGGTGACTGCGGCGGTTAAGTAAGCGCTGTCTTGTCCCAGCGCCGCATCTGTTCCTGACAGATTCGCGGCATACACTCCATCCCTGGAGATAAACGTCTCTATGACTTTAGCTTCGGCCAAAGCGTCAGCAATAACAATATTGCGGGTCGTAGCCATTGCATCGCTGCCGGTCACAATGTGCAGCAACTGTATCGGCCTGTCTAAAACCAGTTTGGCAGGCACATGCACAAACAGGCCATCGGTAAACCATGCCGTATTGAAAGCAATAAAACTGTGCTCAGATTGATCGGCACCCTTCCCTAAATATTTTTCCACTGTATCCGGCTGCTTTGCCAACGCTTCAGCCATACCCATCACAGTAACGGCTTCGGGCAGACCCTCTAAGACCGAAAGCTCGGCTGAAAAATGGCCGTTCACCAAAACCAAAACCCAAGCATCTTCCAATCGATAGGCTTTTAGCCAGTCTGCGTTTATATCAATAGTAGTTAAATCGACCGACGGCGAAAACAGTTTCTTTTCAATGCCGGACACATTGGTATAGCGCCATTCTTCCTCGCGCGGCGATGGAAATCCTTGCGCAGAAAACTGCTCCAGAGCCTCGCTTCTTAAGGTCTGCAACCAAGGCAAGTTTTGCCCAGGCAAGACAGACGCTATGGTTTGGTATTCAGCCGTATAACGGCTTGCTGTTGCCGTATTCATTACGCTACCGCCTCTTCAACCCAACTGTAGCCTTTTTCTTCCAGCTCCAATGCCAGCTCCGCACCGCCGGATTTGACGATTTGACCATGCGCCAACACATGGACAAAGTCCGGTTTGATATAGTCCAGCAAGCGCTGGTAATGGGTGACCATCACAAACGAACGTTCCGGCGAACGCAAGGAATTAACGCCTTCCGAGACGATTTTCAACGCGTCGATGTCCAGGCCGGAATCGGTTTCATCCATAATACACAGCTTGGGTTCCAAAATAGCCATTTGCAGGATTTCGTTGCGTTTCTTTTCGCCGCCGGA
Source organism: Methylobacter sp. (assembly GCA_016784875.1). Taxonomy (GTDB): domain Bacteria; phylum Pseudomonadota; class Gammaproteobacteria; order Methylococcales; family Methylomonadaceae; genus Methylobacter_A. Next base: position 46,550 of record JADHTX010000001.1, on the reverse strand, counting down.
GAAACCTTCGTTCACCGCGCGGTACAAAAACTTCTCATCCATTTCCAGCAAGCGCACTTTTTCTTTAACCAGCGTTAAAAAATCCATCGCATCGACTTCAGGCTGCCCGTGGTGTTTGCGTATCGAGTTCAGCGCCGCTTTCAATAAATAAATATTACTGACGCCGGGGATTTCAACCGGATACTGGAAGGCCAAAAACACGCCCTCACGCGCCCTGATTTCAGGCGCCATCTCCAGCAAATCCTTACCCTGATAAGTCGCCGAACCGCCGGTCACGGTATAACCGCCCTTGCCCGACAGCACATGCGACAAGGTGCTTTTACCGGAACCGTTCGGCCCCATAATCGCGTGGATTTCACCGGCCTTAATCTCAAGGTTAATGCCTTTAAGAATTTGTTTGTCGTTTACGTTGACGGTTAAGTTTTTAATGCTGAGCATAAGAGTTCCAATTGTTTTGTTAATATCGCTTAACGCGCTGTTTTATTCATAATGCGTCCACATCCGCAACACATGAATCACTTTTTCTATTTCAACAATACGATAAACTTAAGCGATGTTGAATAGTGATACGTCTGGAATAAAAGCCTTGCAGATTGCCCACTAATTTTTCATAAGGTGGCGGTGTGGTAAATGGGTTTTCAGTCAAAAGCTCCAATAATTTTCCGGCTTGCGGTTTCAAGCCTGCTTGAGCAATTTTTTTTGCGTCCTTTTCCGCCTGCCGACTTAAAGTAACTTGCCAAGTCACCAGTCTAAATCCTGTAGACGAACACCTTTGTCCAATGATTCGTTAGCCGCATCATGAATACTGGCAACCATGCCGGGAATTTGATTAAGGAACAGGGTTTCCTCAATCGCCCGCCAATCTTCAGCGTTGATAATCACAAAATCTTTACCATCATCTTGTTTAACGTGCAGTGCTTCATGGCTATTAAAACAAGGTTCTATTTCCTTGGGTAAGTTCTTAATTAACTTGGTCGCTGTGGTTTCTAACATTGCATTTTCCTTGGATTGATCATAAGTCTATATCTCTGCCAAAGTACTGTAGGTCGGGCTATTTTTAAAGAAAAAACGTAATTTTTTCTTCTAGCTTAAAATTCTTAATCCTTAATATCTCAATTTCCCGATCTATTTGGGGCACTCTTGTTATTAGATCGTAATATTCGCGATAATTAAGCCTATTACGTCCTGTCGATATTTCTTTATCAAATTGATTTTTTTCGGATTTGTCATATTTGTCATTTTCTATATCACGGAGCATATCCTGTTGATGTTCTTGCGGTATTTGGCCTAATAGTTCGACTTTTTCGGTTCTCAGCAAACCAATTTTTGTTAAATTCGAATTAAGAAGCGCAGTCAGTGCAGCTATTTTTATAGTTTTTGTCGACTCGCTTTTTTGAAGCTCATAAGTCTTGGCTATCAAATAAAATGCAAATCCAGCAATAACCGGATTAAGTATGCCGCCAACATAATCGCCAAATGTTCCTCAATTTCCAGTATCTGCGGACAGGTTTTGAAAAACTTTCCACCAACCCTCGTTTTTTAGTATATGAGAATTGAAATTAAAGAAATAGAAACCGACAATAACCAACCCTATTACAACAAGTATTGCTAGAACCCATCCTGTTTTGATGCTATTGAAATCAGCACTGCTTGTTTCATTCGAATTACCCATGAACGGCCTTATTTTAAAAACATTGCTTACTTAGGCATATAACAATCGCCCTTTAGGCTCGGGAACATGCCGACCCAGTTCTACGGCAGTCTCTATCCATTCAGCAATAACCCGTTCAGCATTGCTAACCGCTTCTTGATAACTGCTCCCATCGGCCATACAACCGGCTAATTCCGGCACTTCGGCGATATAAGCTTGATCTTCTTCGCTCCAGTAAATAATCATTTTATATTTCATATTAAGCATGATGCGTTTCAATATATTCAATCAACGCCTCATCCATTCGCGTTTGCCAGTCTTTGCCTGTGTTTTTAAAAAAATCGACCACCTGCGGTGATAAGGTTAAAGTGACTTGAACCTTTGCTAATTCACATTCTTTTATACGATGACTTACGCCGATAATTTTACCTTGATGTTCAATACGGGCACCTTCCCAAAAGTTTTCTACTGAATCAAGATCGTCAGGGTTATAAGGCGGTTCTTCAGTAGCCAATGTTGGCGTAGTAGTATTTTTGCTCATATTTAGTAGCCTCACGAACTTAAATTAAATGTGGAGCTCAACCTTATCAATCCAAACCATAAAAACGACAACGGAATTCAATAATCCTAAACTTTGTAAGCGCTGTTCGCCATAATTTTCACGCGCGTCTTCTTTGGTAATCATTAAGTGATCGAAGATGCTGACACATTCCGCTAAATCAATGCCATGCTTTTTCAAATTAATTTGGCGTTTATTGTCATCATAGGAAATCATCCGTTCATTAACCGACCGAACCTTCCAAGCTCAAGCCCAACAACGCCTGCGCTTCTACCGCAAACTCCATCGGCAATTCCCTGAACACTTCCTTACAGAAACCGTTGACGATCATCGATACCGCATCTTCCGCCGACAAACCGCGTTGCTGGCAAAAAAACAGCTGGTCTTCGCTGATTTTGGAGGTGGTCGCTTCATGCTCGACCTGAGCCGACGGCTGTTTGACTTCCATATAAGGAAAGGTGTGTGCGCCGCATTTGTCGCCGATTAATAAGGAATCGCACTGGGTATAATTCCGAGCATAAGCCGCGCTTTTTAACACCTTGACCAAACCGCGATAAGTGTTCTGCGCTTTTCCTGCTGAAATGCCTTTTGAAATTATGGTGCTGCTGGTGTTCTTGCCGATATGAATCATCTTGGTGCCGGTATCGGCCTGCTGATAATTATTGGTCAGCGCCACCGAATAGAACTCGCCGGTGGAATTGTCGCCGGTCAGGATGCAGCTTGGGTATTTCCAGGTAATGGCCGAACCGGTTTCCACCTGCGTCCACGACACCTTAGAATTCTCACCGCGGCAATCGGCGCGTTTGGTCACGAAATTATAGATGCCGCCCTTGCCTTCTTTGTCGCCGGGATACCAGTTTTGCACGGTGGAGTATTTGATGGTCGCATCTTTCAGCGCGATCAACTCGACCACCGCCGCATGCAGCTGGTTTTCATCGCGCATCGGTGCGGTGCAGCCTTCAAGATATGACACATGACTGCCTTCATCGGCAATAATCAAAGTTCGCTCGAACTGCCCGGTGTTAGCGGCGTTGATCCTGAAATAAGTTGATAATTCCATCGGGCAACGTACGCCTTTAGGAATATAGACGAACGAGCCGTCGGTAAATACGGCTGCATTTAACGCGGCAAAGTAATTGTCGGTATGCGGTACGACTGAGCCCAGATATTGTTTGATCAGTTCGGGATGATCGCGCAAGGCTTCTGAAATCGGGCAAAAAATAACGCCCACATCATTCAATTTGCCTTTAAACGTCGTCGCTACCGACACGCTGTCGAAAACCGCATCAACCGCAACACCGGCCAAGCGCTCCTGCTCATCCAGCGGAATACCCAGTTTTTTGTAGGCTTCCAAGACTTGCGGGTCTATCTCGTCCAGGCTTTTCGGGCCGTCTTCTTTACGTTTAGGCGCGGAATAATAACTGATCGCCTGATAGTCGATAGGATCGAACTTGACGAACGCCCATTTTGGCGGCGTCATAGTCTGCCAATGACGAAACGCTTTCAGCCGGTATTCGAGCATAAACTCAGGCTCGTTCTTGACCTTCGATAATCTGTGAATAACCGCCTCATCCAACCCGGGCGGAAAAGTATCGGTTTCCAGCTCAGTGACAAAACCTTGTTTATAATCCTGACTGATCAGGTTGCTGATTTCTTGTGCGCTTGTTGACATAAAAACGTCCTATCGATATAAACTGGAAACCGGGACAAACACCTCTTCCGGCACGACAACTGGTCTGGTTAAATCGGCCAAAGTCACCGACTCTAATGCGTTATGTATGGTTTGGTTAATCAGGCTCCAATTGCCGTGAATATCACAACCCGAAGCCTGCTCGCAGCCTTGATGGGAAATACTGCATTCGGTCAGGGCAATCGGCCCTTCCAATGCGCTGATAACCGCCGCAACACTAATTTCTTCCGGCATTCGGGCTAAAATATAACCGCCTTTCGCACCCCGTGTAGAAATCAACACCTTAGCATTAACCAATAACTTAAGGATTTTGCTGACCGTAGGCAAAGCAATACCGGTCACCGTTGCTATTTCCATAGCCGCATGCACCTGTATTTTATCTTTAGCCATAAAACTTAAAATGACCGTCGCATAATCGGTTAACTTACTCAGCCGTAACATATATCGCCCCTATTAATTGAGGACCATTTTAGTCCTATTTAATAACAGAGTAAAGCTGTTGCTATTATTTTTTAAAATTCCAATACTTACTTTCCATCTGCCGCATCCCCTGCACTGCCCAAGCATTATTGATAACATTGACAAAAATCGCCCCGCTGTCGGCGTTATTTAGCCATGTCGCATTGATTCGCCGATAGCGCGCCAAAACATCTTTATGCGGATGACCGAATTGACTGCGGTAACCTGCCGGAATCAATACATACTCCGGCTGTACGGCGCGCAAAAAACTCATTGTCGATGAAGTCTTGCTGCCATGATGCGGGGCGACTAACACCTCGGCTTTTAACGCCTCGCCGTAAGTATCAACCAGCCAGGATTCTGCTGTCGCTTCAATGTCGCCGGTCAATAATAGCGTGCCGTGTTTCGACTGAATTTTCAGCACGCAGGAGCTGTCGTTTTTTGAGTTAAATGCCTGTGCTGGCCCCAACATAGTGAATTCAACCTCATCCCATAGCCACGATTGCCCGGCTATACACTCGATTGGCGCGTACTCAATCAACTTTTGCGGGACACTGGTTAATACTTGCACGGTATCCATGCCGTGCATTAACGATGCCGCGCCGCCGATATGATCGTTGTCGCCATGACTGATAATCAGGCTGTCAATTTTGTTTAGACCTTGCAAGTGCAAAAATGGCAGCACTACCCGTTGCCCCATATCGCTGTCAGCCGAAAATTTTGCACCAGTATCGTAAACCAGCAGATGTTCGGCAGTTTGCACAACCGCCGATAAACCTTGTCCGACATCCAGTAAGGTCATATTGATGTCGCCGATTTCAGGTCGCTTTACCTCGGTAAACAGCAACGGTAAAAACATCACCAAGCTTAGCCAACGCGCCGGAATGCCTACCGGTGCAAGCAACAGCATCATCCCCGGCACAGCGAAAAATAACGCCCAATACGAAGGTGGTTCATGCGTTATCGATGCCATCGGGAGTTCCGCAAAATATTCCAAAAACCACCATAAACCTTGCAGCAGGCGATCGACCAAAAAGAACAACTTGTCCGCCAGCGTTGCTGATACAAACATGACCATGACCGCCAGCAACGACAACGGTACTACCAGCAGGCTGATGACCGGCACGGCAAACAAGTTAGCCAGCGGCGCAATCAGCGAAACCTGCTGGAAAAACAGCAGCAACAAAGGCGATAAACCCACCGAGGTAACCCAATGTATTTTCAAGGCACTCCATAAATACCCGGCCTTGCCCAAGCGCCCGGAAACGGCATAAACGATGACACTTACGGCGAGAAACGACAGCCAGAATCCTGCCGCCAGCACCGCTAACGGATCGAATATCAATACGGCAAACAAGGCGATGGCTAAGGTATTAAGGGGGCGGGAGTTGCGTTGCAGAATAATCGCCGTCATGGCGATAGATAACATAACCACCGAGCGCTGAGTAGGCACGGAAAAACCGGCCAATCCTGAATAAAAAATCGCAGCCAACACCGCCACCACTGCCGAGACTCTTTGCGGCGACCATGCCAACAAACCCGTCCACGCCCACAATTTAAGCACCAAAAAATACACCAGCCCGGCAACAAGGCCGATATGCAAGCCGGAAATCACCATCAAATGAACCGTGCCGGTTTTGCGAAAAATCTCCCATTGCTTTTGCGAGATGCGGCTTGCGTCGCCAATGGTCAGCGCCTTTATCAGCCCAAGACTTGGGCTATTGCCTAATAGGCTTGAAAGCCGATCGGCGATACTCTGCCGCCAGACGGAAATACTGCTCCAGGCCGAATCGCGACCCAGTAAAACCGGCTTATGGTTAGGCCGAACATAGCCTGTCGCACCGATGCCTTCGGTAAATAGCCAGCGTTCATAATCAAAGCCGCCGGGATTCATAGTGCCGTGGATGCGCTTTAGTTTGACGGTAAAAGTCCAATGCTGGCCTGCCTTGATTTGCTGATCAGGGTAATACCAGCTTAATCGCAGTTTGGCGGGTAAGTGTTGAGCAGGCTCATTAGCAGCTCTCCCATATGCACTATCCCTGGGGATCGCCGCACCCGTTCCCGACGGGCTTGCGGCATACACCCCATCCCTGGGGATAAAATCAAAACGGGCTCGCTTTTCGTCTTGCACCGGCAAATCGGCTATGACGCCGCTCACCTGAATCTCAATACCCTCTAATGACTCAGGCAACTGGCTGGACAATCGATGCATGGCAAACACTATCGCCCACAAAACGCCAACCGAAAAGAACAGGCATCGCCAATAACGCAACCATGCAATACTGCCGACCACTACCGCACCGACTATCAGCCATTTAACATCCGGCAATACCGAAAACTGTTGAACCAGCAACAACCCGGCTAAAAATGACAGAGCGGAAATAACCATTTAGTACCTTGGGATTTTTTAGGCTGACAAAAACCTGATAGACTTAGGCAAGTGTAACTTTAATAATAAAAATAACGATGCCAAAAAAACGTATACAACAACTGATCGACAAACTCATCCCTGATCCTGAAGTAATCAAACGCCACAAGAGCCTTCAATTTCTGGGCGATAAACTGCATGCGCCTAACCTCTGGCATTTAAACCGACGCTCAATCGCTATGGCTTTTGCCGTAGGCCTTTTTTGCGCATGGATCCCCACCCCTACGCAAATGGCCATTGCCGCAGCTGCCGCTATCTATTTCAGCGCCAACCTGCCGCTTTCGGTAGGGCTGGTCTGGATAACCAACCCTATCACCATGCCGCCGCTGTTTTATTTTGCTTATCGAGTCGGGCTTTTAGCGATGGGACAGCCATCCAGCGCCGATGACTTTGAGTTTACACTTAGCACCATGCTCTCAGGGCTTGGGGATATCTGGCAGCCGTTTCTACTAGGCTGTTTGATTTTAGGCATACTTTCTTCCGCTGGCGGCTATTTCGGCATGAAATATTACTGGCAACATCGCATAGCTAAAAAATGGAAAGAACGGAAAAAAAGCAGATTAAAGGGAAAAGGCTAAAAACACAAAAGGCGAAAGGCGCTAAAATATTGCCTTTCGCCTTATATACTTCGCACGGTTACGGTTGCGGAAATGATAGCGAGTTGATTTTTGTCGATAGCAAGGCGCTGAAACAAGCGCATAGCAAGCTATGAAACTGTTTTAGCAACGCGGCTATCGGCATAAAATCAGCCGCTAGGAATCCGCAACCGTGGCCGGGCGAAGTATATCATTGGCCTAAAATCAAGCCATCTTCCATGTGCAGAACTTTGCCCATTTTTGCGGCCAATTCATGATCATGGGTCACCACCAGAAAGCTGACATTCAGCTCCTGATTTAATTCCAGCATTAACTGATAAACCTGGTCAGCCGTTTTACTGTCCAGGTTTCCGGTCGGTTCATCGGCCAAAACCACGCAGGGCTTATTAATTAACGCTCTGGCAACTGCAGCGCGCTGCCTTTCTCCGCCGGACAATTCACCGGGTTTGTGTTCGATTCTATGCCCCAACCCCACCCGCTTTAATAATTCAACCGCACGGAGACTAGCCAGTTTTACCGATAAACCGGCGATCAACAACGGCATCGCCACATTTTCCAGTAAGGTAAACTCCCCCAATAAATGATGCGACTGATAGATAAAGCCAAGGGATTTATTTCTTAGTTTTGCCAATTGCCCGGAGCCGACGGCTTGAAGATTAACACCGTCCAAAACCACTCTGCCGCCGCTGGGTTTTTCAAGCCCCCCCAGCAGATGCAACAACGTACTTTTTCCGGAACCCGACGCGCCCATAATCGCAACACGCTCGCCAACGCCGATACTTAAATCGACCCCTTTTAAAACCTCAACATCCAGCCCACCCTGATCATAGCGCATGGTTAACTGCTGGCATTGCAAGATGCTGGTATTATTCATATCTGAGAACTTCCGCTGGATTGACTTTGGCTGCCTGCCAGGCAGGATAAATAGTCGCCAATAACGACAAGAAAAAGGCCATGCCCGCTATGACATAGACATCAGACCAAACCAGTTTGGACGGCAGTTCGCTGATGTAATAGACATCAGCCGCCATAAACTGAACCTGAAATAATTTTTCAATCGCCGGCACGATAGTTTCAACATTCAAAGCCAGCAACACTCCGCCAACTGTTCCAAGTGCCGTGCCGACAGCGCCGATTACCGCACCCAAAACCATAAAAATCCCCATCACCGAACCTGCCGTGAGTCCCTGCGTTTTTAAAATAGCAATATCGCCGCGCTTATCGGTAACCACCATTACCAAGGTCGAAACGATATTAAAAGCGGCCACCGCCACAATCAGCAACAGGATAATAAACATCACCCGTTTTTCGGTTTGTATCGCCCGAAAGAAATTGCTGTGCGCCTGCGTCCAATCGCTGACCTGATAATTGTCATACAACGCTTTTGACAGATCATGGGTTATTTTCGGCGCATTAAACAAATCGTCCAGCTTGATTCTCAGACCTGAAACTGCGCCTTCTAAACGAAATAATTTAGCCGCATCATCAATATGAATCATCGCCATATTGCGATCATATTCGTACATACCTACCTTGAAAATACCGACCACGGTAAAGCGGCGCATACGCGGCACAATGCCGGCTGGCGTTGAATTAATCTGCGGACTGATCACGGTAATTTTTTCGCCCATGAACACGCCCAAATAATTGGCCAGTTCCACGCCTAAAACAATCCCATATTCGCCCGGAACCAGATCAGACAGCTTGCCTTCCTTCATTTTATCGGCGACTTCCGACACTCTGGATTCATATTCCGGCAAAATCCCGTTCAGCATAGTGCCGCTGACGCGTCGATCTGCATTAATCATTACCTGCCCGTTAATAAATGGCGCTACGCCTTCTACATGAGGATAATCTGTTAATTTCTGTTCCAGCTCCCGCCAATTATCCAACTGACCGTAATTTCCGGTAACCGTCGCGTGAGAAGTCATGCCGAGTATTCGCTCGCGCAATTCGGCTTCAAAACCGTTCATCACCGACAACACCGCAATCAGCGCAGTAACGCCCAAAGCAATGCCCAGAACGGAAGTTAAGGTAATAAAAGAAATGAACTGAGTTCGGCGTTTGGCCCGCGTATAGCGCAAGCCGATATAAAAAATGAGAGGTTTAAACATGAAGTCTACAAGTTAAAATTAAAAAATCAGGATTTCCTGCACTGAGTACAAAAACCGTATAAGTAAAGGCCGTGGTCGGTCAACTCATAGCCCAGTTTTTCGGCAATTTCCTTTTGCCGAACCTCAATAACTTCATCGGTAAATTCATCTACTCTTCCGCACTTCATGCACAGTATATGATCATGATGCGTCCCTTTATCCAGCTCAAAAACAGAGTTGCCGCCTTCAAAGTGATGACGAGTCACCAACCCCGCAGCTTCAAATTGCGTTAAAACTCGATACACCGTAGCCAAGCCGATTTCCTCATCCTCACTCAACAGTATCTTATAAACCTGTTCAGCGGTTAAATGACGCTCATCAACCTGCTTTTCTAAAATTTGCAGAATCTTGACTCGAGGCAACGTCACCTTCAGGCCTGCATTCCTTAAATCATGAGTTTCCAACATTAATCTCCGATTATGCCTTGTACAGGCAGCTTTATATAGAACTGCGCGCATTGTAGCCTTTTTTTGACCATTTGCGCATGACAGTTTTATAGGATAATTGTTTAACATCCTGTATCATTTTAAATTTAATAACACATCCGCAGCCTCAAATGAGAAAGCCGCTTTTTGCTTTACCCCTACGTGGAAACCGCTACTCCTGCATCCTTGCAATTGCGGCAAGCCTGACACTCGCATCATGCTCCACCATCCTGACCAACCTGCCCGGCGTCTATACCGTTGATGTCCAGCAAGGCAATATGGTCGATCAAGACATGATTGACCAACTCAGGCCCAATATGAACAAACGCCAAGTGCTGTACATAATGGGTTCGCCGATGCTGATTGATTTTTTCCATCAGAAACGCTGGGACTACCTCTATTCGGCGCAATTGGACGGAGGAAGCAGACAACAAAAAAGAATTTCATTGTACTTTGATAATGACCAACTGATCGGCGTGCAAGGCGATTTTAAACCTAGCGAAGTTCCCGTTATTAAATTATCGGAGGAAACCACAGTCGATGTACCCAAGCGGGATCTTGATAAAACCCTATGGGAAATGATCTCAGGCCTGTTCGGCTATGACGACATTGATGACGAACCTGCGACAGACAGATCGGATAAAAAACCATCGCCTGCACCCTCATCGGATCAACATCCGCTTTAAATTATGTAGCTTGACAGTTTCGCGCTATGAATACAGGGATGCAGGAGATAAAGCACTACCGTCGATCTAAAGGGTGCAAATAAAACTCAGTCATTTATAAGTTAATTTTTACAATGAAGGAAAAGACCAAGTAACTTTCCGAGTAAGGTGCTCGGTTGCCTGTGCCGCTCAAAGTAAAAGATAAAATGTAAAGCTCTGGACTTAACTTGGCAGTTTCTAAAAATTCTAAGCAGCATCGGGCATTGACCGTCTCAAGTCGACCCAATGCTGCCACTAACATTTAATCACTCTCAATGACTCTGATGTTAGTCTTAGCTGTCCTTCGTGGGTGAATCATCACAAACTGCTTTCAGTTTGTCGAGTTTGACTGGCGCTCATCGAAAACCTTGTATTTCCATGCTCTGAACACATGATTGATAAAACGATTTAGTGTTTTTTTGAAACATCAAGTACAAAAATATTAATCAGTTTTTGTTCCTGCTGCGTCATTGTATCTTTAAGCATCGCGGCTAAATGTTCCGCTGACTTTGGCGGAGGCAGGCCTTTAGGATGGGTAGGTATTTTTGCATAATTAAACCAAATGACTAAAAATAGGCCTCGGCCTTCGGTTTCCGGTGCAATGGTGTAAAAAGGTATCAGTTGTTCGTGGATGGTTTTCCATAATTTATCGTTATAATCGCGTTTAATTTCGATAGGAAGGTAGAATGTTTTACCTTCGCCAGTAAATGATACTGTCATATCTGCACGTTTCTGTTTGGCTTGATAAGCTTCAAGTTCGACGCTGACACCATACGGCAAAAGCAATGGTTTGAGTCTTACAACTGAATAATTACGGCATTCATTTTCGTCTTTGGGGCTGTCGGGTTTTAAGTTCCAAAAATGTTTATAGCTATCGGTATTGCTGCCATGCATTTCTGCTGCAAGTTGCTCCAAGCAATCAACAGTCAGTGCCGCTAAATCAGCGACATTAGCCGGTTTTGAATTGCCGAGCGTATTTATAACCTGCATAGCATTGGGATGTTTGAACAATGCTTCTCTGCGGCTTAGTTGTTGGGTTTGTTGGGCGTTTTGAATTTGTGTATGCCAAGCGCTTAATTCAGATTGTTTCAGTAAATCGGCCAAAATTACTGCACTGTCCTCGCCGGGATTGTAAGCAAGGCTGTTGAGTAAAAATCGAACATAGTCCCTTTCTTCCATTGCGCGTGTCACAATGCCACCGCCTCTAGGCCATTCAGGATTGCAGCGTGGTGCGAATAATTCGATCAACATTCCTTTAGTTGATGCAGGAAAGTCGTATCTGTCGTACATTTTTGATACAAAACTTGGGCACAAAAAATCGGACAAACGATTGATACGTTCGCTTTTTCCTAAAAGAGTTTGTTTGATTTTGGCCTCATATACTCCGGGCGCTATGACCAGACCGGCAGCAAGCCAGTAAATGTGTTGAGCTAAGTCCATACCTTTACAAGCCAGCTTTTTTTCAATCAGCGTTAACAACTCCTGCTTATCAATGTTTGCAATAGCGGCGTCAAGCAGGTAATGGAGATGGGTAATATGATTTTTATAACCTCTAACCGGATATTTATTGAGCAAAGGCATAACCGTCAGCTGGGTAATTTTCTGGAAATCTTGGTCATAAGCCAGATTATGCAGTCCATGAATAAATTGACTTTTAGCAGCTAAAAGCGCGACGACATAATCGATAAATAAGCGTGAGACTAATTCCGGCTTCGACTGACAAAGCGATTTAAGCCAAGCTTCATGAGAATTACCTTCCGCATAACAAAAAGCCACGGCTTTGCTAAGTAACTCATCACTTAGTATTTCGAGCATGGCAGGATTTTCCTGATAAAGCGTATCCATGCAAACCAGAAAAGGTAGGCGGATGTAATGGTACTCACCGCTTTTTGCCGCCGACTTGTATATCTCATGAGACGTTGGCAAGTCGGTTCGTTGTAGTATTTTTCGGAAACCAGCTTTTGCAGAGGCTATAAGTATTTCATCGCCATTCAGAAACTCAGATAAACGTTCTTCGCGTGATTTGCCGCTGATTTGGACACGGTGATTAAACGCTATCGCCAGCTGATGAAAGAGTTGCGGAGGTGCGCTGCCGTCGGCAATTTGCGCTTGATGTTCATGTAAGTAGCTCAGTTTTTTGCGTTGTTCTTCATCACGTTGGTTCGCCCATTTTTGTGTTGAGTTAGCACGTTTAAGTCGCCAGTCTGGAATAACGCAATAAGTCAAGTTCTGATAAGTGTCACGGAATTCGGGATGATCTTCTAACCAATCAACAAAATAATCCAGGGATAAGTCACTATCGTTCTGTTGGTCGTACAGTGTTACGAATGCCTGTTCAAAATAAGCACAGCTCAATTTGATGTCGGTTTCCGATAGCGCTTGATTAAGCCACCACTGCGCAAGGTTATTGGGCGGAGTGGCGCCGTGTAATCGTGAAAATATTTTATGAATTTCCCAATTGATATTTTCAAAGTCTTTTATTTGCTTTAATCCTTCACGGATAGCTGTTAGGTAACAATCAGGATGGGAGTCAATCCAGTTAGCGATTTGCTGACGCTGTTCTAGTGTGAGCCTACAATCATCATACTGATCTATACCGATGGACAGCCAACGATAGAGTCGCTCAGAGCTAATGTTTAATCCATGAACCTGCAAACCCCGTATTAATAATTGTCCCACCGTCTCGACAATAAAATCCTCATGCACGCCTTCCCAGAAAACTGATCCCAGTTCAAAAAGCTGGTCGAGGATTACGGCAAGATCAATATCTGTTAAACGTTCTGATAGAATCGTCCGCCAAAAATAATGATAAAGAATGACGCGATTATTTTTTGGCGGTATTAGGTATTTGAGTAGGTTGGAAGCACCAATTTTTGCTGGAAATAACCTGTCCAGCAATGTTTCCATAAGGCCATTTTCTGTTTCCTCAACTTTGCCTTGTCGAATATCCTCGGCCAATAGCAACAAGCTATCCAGGTCTTCGGGATATTGATGAAGAAATGCATTGAGTGCATTACCACGTATTGCCTCCCAATAGGAGTTGTCACGAATAATCGCTAGCAACGATACTTTGATTTCCGCTATCGACTCGGAACAGGACAAACCTTTTAATAAACAGTACAAAAGGAATTGCTCACCATCATTACGACTCTGGCTGTTCAGTATCTCGATTAGCTCATTCGCCATGTCCCTAGTGGTGATTGCTGCGAATGCTGTGGTATGCCAATCCCGATTAGGGAAAGCGGTAGTTTCTGCCTCCCTAATCAGAGCGAGAAATAATTGGGATTTAGCTTGTCTGGGAAAAAGCAACGCATCGCCATTGACGATGATGCCGACAGGATCAATCTCAATCAAACGCTCCCGCGCTTGCTCGGAATGCACACTCAACCAAGCCATTAACCCGCGCAAGGCAGCGACTATACCACCATCAAAACCACTGGTTAGCGCCAGTACCCTGTTAATCAATAAGCCTTGATTGATTTTTCCCGCTATGAATTGTGCCGCCAGATATTCCGCCACACTGCGATGTATGTAGCTGAACTCATTATTTCCGACCTTGTTAAATAACCGCGTTTTTAAGGCAGCGTGTATGGGTAAGTCATTCGGAATGGTCAATTCTTTTAGGCTCAACCGGCCTTCCCCGGCTTGGCCTTCAGTGAAGCCGGAAATATTTGCGATAAGTTGTACCGCGCACAAAAAACCTGCCGCTTCCATTAATTGTGGGATCGTGGCTGTTTGCGTTACGGCATGATCGTCATTAAATTCGGATGCCAGTTGTTTACAGGCCAATTCATAAACTTCCTGTTTACTTTTCGGCCTCGCATGACCACCTATGTCAGCATTAATCAGCATATCCAAGGTTTGCGGGTTGTTTAGCAAACCGGACAAGCCGAGTTGTTCGACTTTTTCAATAAAGCCGTTCGGATCAGGCACTCGCTGATCGTTGTTTACTATCTGCTCAATGTCGTCACTGCTAAGCGGGTTTAAATGCAGAATGGTTATTGCCTGGTTAGGGCTGATTCTTTCCAAATCATTGGCATCGGGTGAACCCAGCCAGTCGGCTTCCCGGCAGGAAATACGGAAACATTTACAGCCTAATTGACTGAGTCTGCCGCGAATGGCGTCTAACGGCGTGCGGGCATCGTCTTTGCCCGCTCTTGCTTCATCCAGGCCATCGATAAATAAGGTTTTATCCCGCCATTCCTTTGGGTCGAGAACGATGAAATCGCGGGCGGAAATGCAAAGGCCGTTGACGGTGTTATCGGCTTCTTCTTCGAATAGGGTTGATTTTCCTGCGCCGGGCTCGCCCAGCAAGACATAGGCTGCCCTCTCCCTGAAGTCGGTAATTGGACGACTCTCGACCCCATCATCAATTTTTTTTTCGGTGCAGGTACGCGGAACGTGGTACATGATTTTAATCCAACCAATAATCGGCAGGCTGAGATAAAAATTCTGCCAGTGCTACACCGCCATT
Source organism: Methylobacter sp. (assembly GCA_016784875.1). Taxonomy (GTDB): domain Bacteria; phylum Pseudomonadota; class Gammaproteobacteria; order Methylococcales; family Methylomonadaceae; genus Methylobacter_A. The sequence continues at coordinate 31,411 of JADHTX010000001.1, read as the reverse complement.
CCCCACTAAAATCTTTCTGGCATGGCTGTACTTTTGACCGAATACATCCAAACCTTTTGACAACACCGGATTAGGCGCGCTTTTCACTTCTATAGCGGCCAATTTTCTCCCTTTAGCCAAGATGAAATCGACTTCCTGATTGCCTTCACGCCAGTAATAAAGCTTGGTATCTTCGTCGCAGGTATTAAGCAGATGCGCGCCGACGCAGCTTTCCACTAATCTGCCCCAATAACTCCTATCAGCCTGCGCTTCGGCGAAGCTGTAATCCTGAATTGCCGACATCAAGGCTGTATTAAAGACGTGGAGCTTTGGAGCTGAGTTGCGTTTACGGACTTCTTGCGCCGCATATTTTTGTAATCCGGTCAGCAATTTCGCTTCAGCTAATAAATGCAGATAATCTGCCAGTGTCTCGGTGTGTTTTGCTTCGTTGATAGCATCAATCATTTTGGTCAGCGACAATTCCTGGCCAGAATAATGACAACCCAATTCGAAAAGTTGTTTTAGCAGCATAGGATTTTTGATACGCACCATTTGCAAAATATCTTTTTCAATATTGGGTTGGATCAAGCTTTCCCTCACATAGCGCCGCCAACGGGTTTCATCTTTGATTAGCCACGCGCTACCGGGATAACCACCAAAATAAATGTATTGTTCTAAGCTAAAACCAAAAGCTTGCTGCATTTCGGTGAATCCCCAGTGACTGACGGGAATCACTTCATAGCGCCCGGCTAGGCTTTCGGACAAGCCTTTTTGCATGAGCAGAGGTGCGGAGCCCAGCAACACAACATGCATGGGAACGCCATTAGTCCTATCGGCGTCCCATAGGCCTTTAACTATGTCCGACCACTGTTCGATTTTCTGGACTTCGTCGATAGCAAAAATAAAGGCTGCAATGGGTTCGTTCTTGCCGGTATTTTGCCTCGACTTTAGCCATTGAGCTGTGCGGTTTCTGGCTTCTTGCCACTGAAATTGCAACCAAGCGGCATCCTTTTTTTGTGGCGGCGAAACAGTAGAAAGGGGACTGTCCAAGCTATAAACATCATTAGCCTTGGCCGGTTCTTCATCAACCGAGATGTAGTAACCTTGAGTTAGAATCTGCGAGATAAGATCCCGAATGATGGTGGTCTTGCCGACTTGTCTTGGGCCTGCCAGCAGATTAATAAAATGAACGGATTCGCTAAGTCGCGATTTAAGCAAATCTTCTTGCGGTCTTTGGTAATTCATAATGTTACGTTACTGAGTAAATTTACTCAGTAACGTAACACAGGGAAATAATATTGTCTATTTCTGCATAGTGATAGGCACAGGCTATTAATTCGGTATTCGGCGGTGCAGCTTGTTTTGCATGCGATTGAATAGGATGCGGTGAACGGCTGCTTTATAGTATTCACCTGATTTTTAAATGCATATTTTTCAAGATCTCGTATATTGGCTATTAGCCGAAATGCGAGAGCCAATACTTGATATTGTTGCCGACTCGTAACAAATCAACATTAGCTCTGATTATAACGTCACCCTCCCTTCAAAACCCTCTGCCTTCTCGCCTCTTTCGGGTCATGCAGCAAAGGCCGATAAATTTCTATTCTATCGCCCTCTTTGACAGTCTGATCCAGCTTGCAAACCACGCCAAAAACACCTGCATTAAGTTCAGACAACGCTATCTCAGGAAAACGCGTCAACAATCCGGAAGCTTGTATTGCGGTCTCAACACTTGAACCTTCCGGCATTGCCAACGGGACTATCGCCTGCTGTTCAGGGTCGGCATATGCCACTTCGATTTCAACCATAAACTTCTTTAGCCCTTGCGGTAAAAGAACTCACCATGGTGTTGCAAATCTGGTTAAAGACCGCGCCAAAAGCCAGGCTTGCCAACTTTCCCGACATTTCAAATTCCAGGTCTACGGAAATCTTGCTGGCATCTTCACGTAAAGGTATAAACTCCCACCTTCCCTCCAAAGAAGAAAACGGGCCGTTCAACAGGGAAATCGTCATACTGCGCCCGTTATCTATCTTGTTTCGGGTCGAAAAGGACTTGTTAAAACCGCCTTTGGAAATAACTAACTCGGCTTCAACTATGTCGTCTTCGCGCTTGATGATTCGACTGCCGCTGCACCAAGGCAAAAACTTCGGATAGGCTTCGATGTCGTTAACCAAATCGAACATCTGCTGGGCTGAAAATTTGACCAGCGCGCTTTTTTGGACAACCGTCATCCTTAAAGAACCCCGATCACATTCAAAAACACCAAAAATACGGCGGCAGGCGCTACATAGCAAATCAAAATCTTCCAAGCTTGATAGTTACGCGGGCTAGGCATGTTCAGTTCCTGCTCGGTGTGTTGCTGTGTCATAATCCAACCGGCGAATACCGCGATACAAAAACCGCCGATAGGCAACATTAAGTTAGCGGTTAAATAATCCAATAATTGAAAAATAGTGCGGTCGAAAACCTTGAATTCAGACCAGACGTTGAATGAAAAAATGGTGCCGAATCCCAGCAGCCATGTTACCGAACCCGACCAGATACAAGCTTGTTTTCTGTTCATGTCTTTATTTTCAACCAACCAGGCAACAGCGGGTTCAATCAATGAAATAGACGAAGACAAGGCTGCGAATACCAGCATCACAAAAAACAACAAGCCGAATAACCAGCCGCCGGTCATGCTGCCGAATGCAATCGGCAAGGTTTGAAAGATCAATCCGGGGCCTGCGGATGGCTCCTGCCCACTGGCAAAAACAATCGGGAAAATGGCAATACCCGCCAATAACGCAACGACGGTATCGGTGCCGGCAATCAAAAATACGGTTTTGGAAATCGACACGTCTTTCGGCAAATATGAGCCGTAAATCATGATCGCGCCCATGCCTAAACTGAGGGTAAAAAAAGCATGCCCCATGGCGGTTAATACGCTATCGCCGGTCAGTTTGCTAAAATCGGGCATGAATAAGAACTCAATGCCTTCATCGTAGCTACCGGTAGTCATTGCATAAGCCACCAGTAATACCAGCATCACAAACAAACTGGGCATTAAAAAACGTACGGCCTTCTCAATACCGGAATTAACGCCGCGCGCAACAACAACCATAGTCGCCAGCATGAACAGGCTATGCCAAAAAATCAACTGCACCGGACTGGCAATAAAGCTGTCGAACAGGCCTTTTATCTCTGAGGCGTCGGCATCGAAAAAACTGCCGGTAAAATCCTTGAAGACATAAGCGGAAGCCCAGCCTGCAATGACACTGTAATACGAAAGTATTAAAAAGCCGGCAATAACGCCCATCCAACCTAAATAATGCCAATTCTTATCGGCTCCGGCTTCCTCGGCCAGAGCCTTCATGGTGTTAATCGGATTCTGCCGACTGCGCCGCCCGAGCAGGGTTTCAGCCATCATGATGGGGATACCGATCAGTACCACGCACAACAAGTAGACGATGACAAATGCTCCGCCGCCATTTTCTCCGGCAATATAGGGAAACTTCCAAATATTACCCAAGCCGACTGCGGAACCTGTCGCCGCCAGAATAAATGCGAAACGTGATGACCATTCACCATGTATTGATTTTTTTGTATCCGTCATTTGTGCGCCTGTAAAAACGTAAAGGTTATCAATTCGCCACGGATATTTCTTTCGTGGCGAGCTTTTCTGACTAATGCAGTAATATCGAGTAAAATAGCAAAATTATTCCTTTACGTCAGTTTAAAAATCCTAATCCGCACTTATGGCCGATAAAAAGTCTAAGAAAAATACCAAGCAGCAAAACGCTACCATTGCCGTTAATCGTCAGGCTACTCATGAGTATTCGATTGAAGAACGGTTTGAGGCCGGGGTTGTTTTGGAAGGCTGGGAAGTGAAAAGTCTGAGGGATGGTCGCATCCAACTCAAAGAAAGTTACGTAGTGATTAGGCGGGGCGAAGCCTGGCTGTCCGGTGCGCATATATCGCCATTGCTATCGGCATCCACTCACGTTAACCCCGATTCTATCCGTGCTAAAAAACTGCTATTGCACCGGCATGAACTCAATAAGCTGATCGGCTCGGTCGAACGCAAGGGCTACACCCTGATTCCGTTGAAGATGTACTGGAAAAACGGCAGAGCCAAACTGGAAATCGGCCTAGCCAAAGGCAAGCAATTACACGACAAACGCGCCACCTCGAAAGACCGCGATTGGCAACGTGAAAAAGCCCGAATCATGAAGAAAGGCTAACTGTTTTTAGCCTTCTTTCCCTAAACACTTCCCCAAAATTAAAATGACTACACACCCTAACCTCCTGTCTACACAAAATAGCCTATTAATCGTCGTCGATTTACAGACAACCTTGTCGGCTGTCATGCCTGAAGCCGAAGCGGAACTGATGACAGCCAACGCCCGCAGCCTTGTCGAAGCCGCCGGACTGTTAAGCATCCCGGTATTATTAACAGAACAATATCCAAAAGGCTTGGGCGCTACCGACACGAATATCACCGACATCTTGTCGGAAGACACCCTGATTTTCGACAAGACCGGATTTTCCTGTTGTGCGGCTGAAGGCTTTACCGACACCGTAGCCAACACCGACCGCAAGCAAGTCATATTAGTCGGTCAGGAAGCCCATGTTTGCGTATTGCAGACCGCATTGGAATTACTGCATTTAGGCTATCAGGTGCATGTCGTTGAAGATGCCGTCTGCTCACGCAAAGCGGAACATAAATTCTATGCCTTGCAACGCATGCAACAACAAACAGCGACCATTACCAATTATGAATCGGTGTTATTCGAATGGCTCAAAGATTCCACCCATCCTGATTTTAAAAAGATTTCAGGATTACTCCGCTAACCCCTTTTGCCTTAATCTTTACCCATGTCGCTTATCTCTTTTATTGAAAAAATAAAAAATAATGACCCTGTCAGTTTCGATGAAACTATCTCGGTCATTACCGAAAACTACCATTACCAAGCCACCGAGTTTTGCAACGGCCTGAATGAGCAATTGCTGGTTAATAAAGCAGGTACCAACGAAGGCTCCTGCAAGATTTTCGCCTTCGCCCAACTCAACCAACTCGATCAACAACAGACCTTAAACCTGTTCGGCGACTATTACCGGCTGGATGTTTTAAACGATCCGCACGGCACAGGTCACCAAAACATCAGGAATTTCATGCAATACGGCTGGGATGGCATTCGTTTTAAAGACGTGGCGTTGACGGCTAAATAAGATTGACCGACTTCCTCATCATCGGCCAAGGACTGGCCGGAAGCTTGCTGGCATGGGAGCTCATACATCGCGGCTGCACAGTCGTCATTGTCGATAACGGTCAGGAAAACGCCTCCCAAGTCGCCGCAGGACTAATTAACCCGGTTACCGGCATGCGCTTCGTCAAGTCTACCGATGTGGATACGCTGCTGCCGAGCGCAAAACACCGTTATGCCCAGTTAGCCGATTTTTTCCGGCACGAATTCTATATAGAAAAATCGATGCTGCGGATTTTCCGTAGCAATAGCGAAGCTAAAAACGCCGACAAGCGCCTTAACAACCCCGCCTATCAAGCCTACTTGGGCGGCATGCAGCCACCGGGCAAGCCCATTAAACATCTTGCAACTCCGTTCGGCTTTTTGGAACAAAAACAAACCGGCTATTTACAAACCCGCCCGTTATTAAGCCGCTTGAAAGCGTTTTTCATTGCCCAAAACAGTTATCGGCAGGCTGATTTTGATTATCAAGACATCCGGTTTGAGCCGTCGTTACGCTGGCAGGATATTTATCCAAAATGCATTATTTTCTGCGAAGGACATCAGGCAAGCCAAAACCCCTGGTTTTCCTGCTTGCCTTTTCAGTCCGTCAAAGGCGAAATTTTAACGCTGGAACACCAAGCTCACTTGCCCGATAAAATCCTCAATTACGGTAATTGGCTGATTCCGTTAAACAGCCGTCAAATCCGCATCGGCGCAACTTTCGACCGTGAGAACTTGAACACTGAGATTACCGAGCAGGGCAAAAACGACTTGTTAAGCTCACTCAATCAAGTCTCAACCGACATTACACAGACAACCCTGATCAACCATCAAGCCAATATCCGGCCTTGCACCCTGGATAAACAACCCTTTATCGGCCGGCATTCAAAGCACAAGCAACTGGCAATTTTTAACGGTTTCGGCGCCAAAGGCAGCTTGCAAATACCTTGGTACAGCCAACACTTTGCCAATACCTTATTAAACGACATCCCCTTAGCCGACACCTGCAATATTGAACGGTACTATGAAACGCATTTCGCTGCTTAACACAGCCCATAACCAACTTCGAGACATTCTCCACCCAGGCGATATTGCGATTGATGCCACAGTGGGCAACGGTCACGATACTGTGTTCCTTGCCGAACAAATCGCCCCATCCGGCCACGTTTACGGATTCGATATACAGCAGGCGGCTATCGATAAAACTCTGGAAAAATTCCGGCAAACCGAATTACAAGACTGCTTGACTCTGATTCATGCCAGCCATGCAACCATGGAGACTAAAATCCCCGTTCATCTCCACGGTAAAATCAAGGCCATTATGTTTAATCTGGGCTATCTGCCGGGCGGCGATAAAAGCGTCATCACCCTAAGCGATTCGACATTAACCGCATTAGCAATCGCCGCTCGAATTTTAGCAGGCAGCGGCATCATCACACTACTAGCTTATCCAGGACACCAAGGCGGCGATATGGAAACCGATCAGGTCAAACATTGGTGCGAACGACTGGATACTCAGCAATTTGAAATCAACACGATTTACAGCGCCGAACCTAAAGACACGGCACCCAGGCTTTTTGTCATTCGCAAGCGATGCTAAAATCGATTAAAGACCCAGAAATCGTAGCGCACCATAGCAAAAAAATGAGTGATGGCGTCGCGATTCCAAACTGACTCGAATGTTCACTCAGTTGTTAAGCACAGAGACACATAGAATCAACGTGTTATAAACTTAGGCAAGTTACCAATAGTCGGAGTGCAGGCTTCGCCTGCATAAGCAAGCAAAGCTTGCACTCCAGCCGCACGAAGTTGTCCACCTTATTTCATGCTCGTTCCTTATCAGTCGCTCACCCAACGAGTATAGAAATGTTTTTTTAAAGCCGATAATTTTACTCTGTGCTCTCCGTGCCTCTGTGGTGAACTAATGTTTTTAGGTTTATCGCTTAAAGACATGTTGCTTTTCCAAGCTTAGATACGAATACGGACATTCGAATTACTGCTGCTGACCTTTGAATTGCTGTTGAAACTCCAGCATAAAATTTTGTAAATACAGAGCGCCTTCGACAGGCATAGAATTGTATAAAGAGGCGCGGATACCTCCAAGCGAACGGTGTCCTTCCAAACCGATAATACCCAGTCGTTCAGCAGTTTCTATAAATTGCCTTTCTAAATTTGGCGTAGCCAGATTAAAAACCACATTAATAAGCGACCGACTGTCAACTTGGGCGTGGCCTCGATAAAAGCCTTGAGATTCATCGATAGCTTTATAAAGAAGAGCCGCTTTATGTTGGCTTTGTTGGGCCATATTCGTCAAGCCGCCTATATCGTTAAGCAGCCAACGGGTAACTAATAACACCACATAAATCGCAAAAATAGGCGGCGTGTTATAGATAGATTTCATTTCGACATGGGGACGATAATCGAGAATAGTGGGAATATTATCGGGAATGCATTCCAGTAAATCGTCCCGGATAATAACCACTGTCACTCCCGCCGCGCCGATATTTTTTTGGGCGTGGGCATAGATCAAAGCGTATTTGCTAATGTCGATGGGTTTAGCGAGGAAATCCGAAGACATATCGCATACCAACGGTATATCTCCAGTTTCTAAGGGATTTTCAAACTGCAATCCTTCGACAGTTTCATTAGAGTAATAATGAACATAGGCGGCATCGGGATCGATTTGGTATTCATCGGGCCGGGGAACTCTGACAAATTTTTGCGCTTTGCCATTCCAAATTATATTAACGTTTTTTTTCTCTATTTCCGCTTCCTTAATAGCTTTAGAACTCCAATAACCGGAAACGAGATAATCGACAGGTTGGTTTTTATTTACCCAAAGATTCATCGGAATCATCGAAAATTGCAGACTTGCTCCGCCTTGTAAAAAAAGAATATGGTAATTATCAGGAATAGTGAGCAGGGTTCTTAAATTCTTTTCCGTCTCATCCAATATATCCCGACAAAGCTGGGAGCGATGATTAATCACTAAGGCGGATATTCTTGTTCCCGGCACCTCTAATATGGCTTGTTGAGCTTCAGAAATAACTGTCGGCGGTAAAAGTCCAACACCGCCGGAAAAATTATATAAAGGTAATGATGTCGCAATAGAATTTGAGTTAGGTAAAGTCATAATTTCTTTTTAAGAAAAATTGGCATAAAGCATCATAAAAGGAATGATGCGGAACCCATTTTATCGGGTATTAATAAGGTATTATCTCGTTTAGCGTAGCGCCTGATAGGCGTTAGTCATATAAATCCCAATGCTGCTGTCGACTCAATCCCAAACACAGCCGCAGCTCTTGCTCCAAGGCCCGATCGGCACTTAAAAACGGACTATGCGTACGCAATTGCTTTACGGTATTTTTAAGCGCCGGACTTAAGCCATCCATATTACCGCGCAACTCCACACCCTGAACAACTGCGAGTAAAACAGCCACAGCAACCTGTTCGGTCAACTCCAAAATACGGATGCAATCTCGGGCGGCGATGGTGCCCATGCTGACTTTGTCCTGATTGTGGCATTCAGTAGAACGGGAAAACACGCTGGCAGGCATGGTCAGCTTAAGGGCTTCCGCCGTCCAGGCGGATACGGCGATTTGCAAGGCCTTAAAGCCGTGACTCAGCAAGGCTTTCTCGCCAACCGCGCCGGAAAGGTTGGCCGGCAAGCCCTGATTGAATTTGGGATCCATCAACTGCGCCATTTGCCTGTCCATTAAATCGGCTAGATTGGCTACGGCGGTTTTTAAGCCGTCCATTGCAAAGGCAATATGACCGCCGTAAAAATGGCCGCCATGTAAAACATGCTCGCCTTCGGCATCGATAATCGGGTTGTCGTTGGCGCTATTCAATTCGTTTTCGATAAACTGCCTAAGCCAGGGCAAGGAATCTTCCAAGACACCGATGATATGCGGCGCGCAACGCAAGGAATAGCGATCCTGCAAGCGGGTATCGTGACGCGGCGCGCTCTGCTGCAACTGCAAATCCGCACGCAGCCTCTCGGCGACTCGGTTTTGTCCGGGATGCGGTTTGACCGAAAACAGTTTTTCATCAAAATGGTAGGCATTACCGTTTAAAGCAATTGAAGCCAAGCTAGTGATACGTGTGGTCAAACGGGATAGATATTCGGCACGTTGATAAGCCAGACAGGCGATGCCGGTCATGGCGGCGGTGCCGTTCATAATCGCCAAGCCTTCTTTAGGTTTTAAGGTCAGCGCTTCGATATGAAGCTTGGCAAAAACGGTTTGCGCAGCTTGCCGTTGCCCCTGATACAAGACATCCCGCTCACCGGCCAAAACTGCGGCCACATAAGACAATGGCGTTAAATCGCCGCTGGCGCCAACCGAGCCTTCCTGCGGGATTATCGGCAGAATATCCTGCCTCAATAATTCAACCAGCTGTTGCAATAACTTGTAGCGTACCCCGGAAAAACCTCTTGCCAAACTGGTCACTCGCACCGCTAAAATGGCTCGTGTTTGCTGAGCATCGAAATGATCGCCCAGCCCGCAACCATGAAAGGTATAAAGCTGTTTGGGCAATTGCTCGACCAAATGGAGCGGAATGGATACCGTACAGGATTCCCCGTAACCGGTGGTTACGCCGTAAACAAAGCCTTCCTCTTTTAATAAGGTGTCGATAAACCGTGCGCCTTTGTCGATGCGTTCGATAAACTCGGGCTGCCGACTCAATTCAATCGGCGTTTGTTGCTTGGCTATCTTGCAAATATCCTCAATGGTCAGCGTCTGCCCATCAAAAACCACGGTATTGTTACTATTCATCCTGCCGCCAAAAGTCGAAAAAGTTAAACCATTGTAACGGCTCTGTTAAGCAATAGTGTTCCAGGCGCTTTGCATAGCGCTGTATGGTTTGTTGCATGGCTTGCTCGCGGGTTTTTCTAGGGAACGTTAAGCCATCGCTGAAATGTTCAAAATAGATCACCTGCTTGCCCTGTTGCTTAAGGCAAAACAGGGTATAAACCGGACATTTAAGCAACGAGGCCAAGATAAACGGCCCTTGCGGAAATAATGCCTCAGCCCCCAGAAATTCGGCTCGACTGATCCTCGAATTTTGACTGACCGGCGTCCGGTCGGCGGTAATAATGATCAATTCGCCGTTATCGATCTTATCGCTCAGCAACATGGCGGTAGCGGCGCTAATCTCGGTCACCTGAATCAGATTTAAGCCGCTGTTTTCATTGGTTTTCCGTAACAATTTATTAAACTTCTCAGCATGCTTGGTATGTACCAGTACGTTAATGCGAGACGCCCCATCCAAATCGGCAATCATGCGGCAGACTTCAAGATTACCTAAATGCGAACCTAACAGGATTGCGCCCTTCCCCGTCATGATTTGAGCCAGCAACACTTCGCGTCCCCGATACTCCACGTCGGCCAGCGACAACGCGCCTGACCAGGCCGCCAACTTATCGGTAATCGCGTTAGCAAAACTGATGAAATGCCGATAACTGTCCCAGAGATTTCCGCTTATATTGGATACGGGCGAAAGCTTGGCAATGCGCCGTAGATAGGCCTGGCTAGCCTCTCTGCCCGACTTATTCGCCAGCCAGTAATAACTGACCACCGGATATAAAAACCACTGCAACACGGTACGCCCGAATAACAGGTAAACGCGCAACAAAACACGCATGCCCCAGACCAGACTCCATTCCCCCTTCGCGGCCCAATGCGACGGCTTGTTCACGACCGTTGCCTGCTCAGCAATTGCGAACAGTTGCGAAGCATGCCGAAGAACAGCTTGGCATGGGCTTTCGAGATCATCAGATTATCCCGCCATAACTTGAAATGCGACACGCCGTCGTAAGGGTAACTCACCCGCGTCGGCATATTAATGACCTCCACGCCCTGCCAATACAAGCGCACCAGAATGTCTATATCGAAAGCCATGCCTCTGGCTATGTCTGTTGTGCCGATTAACTGAGTCACTGCCGCCAACGGATACACGCGAAAGCCGCACATGCTGTCTGCAATCGCTAACGATAACGTGTTTACCCATACCCAAAAATTAGCAATAGTCCGACCGTAAACCCGGCTCTTCGGCGCGGTTTCATCGAACAGCGGCTGGCCTAAAATCAGCGCGTTCGGGCATTGTTTTGCTGCATCCAGAAATGCAGGAATATCGTTAACGTCGTGCTGACCGTCCGCATCGATTTGGATCGCGTGACTATATCCCAAAATCTCTGCCGCCTTAAACCCGTCCAGCACGGCGGCGCCTTTGCCGCCATTTTCCAAACGATTAATTAAGGTGAGCCAATCCGGCTCCTGTTCGGCGCAGTCGGCCAGAGTCTGCGCACATTGCGCCGAGCTGCCGTCATTGACTAATATCGTTGGAATACCGAATCTTTTAAGTTTGGCAAGCACTTGGGGGATTGCTGCTTCGTGGTTGTACACCGGGATAATGATGCAAGGTTTCATTGATTGCCCTCGTAAACCATGCGCCCTGAGCCATGCGTACCGTGCTCTGAGCTGAAATTAAAATACAGTTTGCCTTGCGCGGCTTTCCAGTCGATAGACAATGTCAATTTCTCGCCGGGCCGGATCACTTGAGTAAATTTAATCGCCTCCATACATGAAAACGGCTTATCGATGTTGAAAAACAGCTTGCCGAAATACTCTACCCAAGCCAATTGCACTACGCCCGGCAAAATCGGGTAACCGGAAAAATGACCAGGAAAATAAAGCAAATCTTCAGGTACTCTAAGACTCAGCAGGACTTCGTCTTGGGCAATTTCAAGATTGAGTACCTGAGGGAGTTTCCTGTTATCGAAATCCAGCAAACTTGTTAACAACTGCCGATCGACTTTGCCTTGGCTAGATAACGGGATGACATTGACAAACAGCCATTTTCTGGGCAATACCAGCGACTCGAACCATGGCTCCAGCGTCTTGCGCAAATGTCTGATTAGTTGGTTTCTGCCCTGAATAGCCAACTGCTCTAAACCCAGGGAACTCAATACGATAACCGCCGCGACAACATCCCTGCTTTTGCTGATCACCAATGCATAAGCTTCGTCTATCCACGGCACAGCCATTAAGCGTTGCTCCAGCTCAACCAAGGACAAGCGCTTTTCTTCGATTTTGACGATGCGATCCGACCTGCCGTGCAGAGTAAACCGGCCATCGTCCAACAGAGTGAGTTGATCGTCCAATTTGAATCCCCTCCCGATGTCTAAAGCGGGGCTTTGCAAATAAGGCGAATGCAGCAACCACTTCCCATCGATATTGCTTAAGCTCATGCCGGAAAATAATGTCCATGCGGCATTATATTGCTGTCGCCAAGCGATACCGCCAGTTTCGGAACTGCCGTAAATTTCAATTACCGCCTGCCCGCCATTATCGAATATCTGTTGCGCGGCGCTCGCCGGTAACACGCCGCCGGAACTAAAAACCGCCTTTAACTCGGCAATGCTATCCCAGGGAGAATATTGATCCAAACGCTTTAAATGCGCAGGACTGGCTACCCAGTATGCCGGGCCGCGTTGCAGTGCATTGACCAGCGATTCAGGATTGATATAAGCCTGACTATGAAAACATCGCCCCGCCGACAACGGCCATAACACACGAAACAACAAACCATAGATATGCTGATGACTGACCGTAGCTAGCGCTTCAGCCCCGGCCAGCCGTTCGCCCCAAAGATGTTCCAGATTTGCGATTTCAAGCTGAAATTGATTCAAGCATTTGACTATCGGCTTGGCCTTCCCTGTAGAACCGGAGGTAAAAATAACCAGCTGAGCCTCCAATGGATTTAACGGGCATAAGCGGCTGGAACTATCCATTGCGTCTAAACAGTAATCGAAACACCCGCTATTTTGCCACTCGCCCAACAACTGACAGTCTGACGATAATTGTTCAGCAGTGCCGGGGCGATTATTGCCGGGTATCCAGATTTTTTTACCGGCATGCAACAAGGCAAACAACAACACGGCAAACGGATAGGCATCTTCCGTGTATAAGGCGTAATTCCGGAACGGTTGCGCTTGCAATTTTTCGACCCAAAACTCGACCGCGCCGACAAACTGCCCGGTCGAATAGTATTGCCCGGAATGATAGGCAATAGTTGCATCATCCGGCCTTCGACTGATTAAACAGTGGGACAGTTTATCTAACATGCTTCTGGGTTCTGATCCTGACCAGGTACTCAGCTGAAAATAAAATCCCCATCAACACATAGGCAATCAGGCCGTTGTATAAACTCCAGATTTCCATGCTGGCCCACAATGCCGTTATCAATGCCAGTGTTCCATTAACGATAAAGAAGCCGCACCAGACTTGGGTCACTCGCCGGGTATAAATAACGCCTTCCGGCGGCAAATCAGGGTGCTGCATGCGCGCCAGACGCTCAACCAAACTGGTGGGAGAAAATAAGCTCCAGCCGAAAATCATCAGCATCAGCCCATTAACCAAGACCGGATACAAACGCAAAGCGCCTAACTGGTTGCTCCACATCGCAAAGACGCAATAAGCGATACCGGCTACCAATAACGGTGTACTCCAGTGCTTACTGGAATAACTGGCCGCCAGTCTGATCAGTAACAGCACAATCAATATGGCGGCCATTTTCCACGGTTCAAAATATTGGCTGCCGAAGAAAACCGCCAACGGATATAACAGAGTGGTTAATCCCATCACGCCGTTTACAAGCAAACGCATTTAGCTATTAAGCATCTTATAAACGGCCTCAACCACATCGCCGATGGTTCTGGCCGCTTTAAAATCCTCGGCTTTAATGGCTTTGCCGGTCATTTCTTTAAGCCTGACGATCATGTCCACAGCATCGATGCTATCAAAATCCAGGTCTTCGTAAAGCTTTGCTTCCAGAGTGACGGCCTGTTCCTCCATCTCAAACATCTCGACCATAATCTCCTGAATGGCCGCCAGGATTTGTTCGCGTTCTTTTATCATAATAACCTCAACCACGCGCTGCTTGAATGTATTCAGCCAACGTTGCAACCGAGGAAAAAATCTTCACTACATCGTCTTTATCGGCATCGATTTTTACGTCGTATTTTTTACGGATAGCCAAGCCTAATTCCAGCGCATCGATGGAATCCAGCCCCAAACCGTCGTTAAACAACGGCGCATCACTGTCAATATCGGACACACTAATGTCTTCCAGATCCAGTGTATCGATAATCAGTTGTTTTAATTCATTTTCCATGGTGCTTATAGAGATCTCTCTGTTGGGTAAAATAATCTTGTAAATAATGGTTAAAACGGCGCACCGCTATCGATTTCGGCCTGCCATCGGTAAACGCCGCCACATCAATATCATCTCCGACATGCAGGGTCAGATGAAAGCGGCGATAAGGAATCTCATACCACCGCTCGGCTTTGGTTAAGGTGCTGGGATAACAGCCCAACGTCACCGGTGTCACCACGGTCTCGGCCTGCAAGGCGATGGCAGCCGCGCCCCGTTGGAAACGGTACGGTTTGCCCGGTATAGACCGCGTACCCTCGGGAAAAATAATCATCGATCCGCCTGAGCGCAACCAGGCAACGCATTCGGCTATCATTTGCTCAGGGTTGCCGTTGCTGATGTAGCCTGCATTAATGATTGGGCCGCGCATGAACGGGTTACGGAACAATCCGGCTTTGACTATGCAGCTGGCCTGTGTGATACGGCTGATCAAAAACACAATATCGACCAGCGTCGGATGATTGGCGATGATTAACTGACCGGGCCGGTTAAGCTTGCCCAGCCCCACAATTTCGTAAGTCATTATGCCCAGCCTGTGCATCAAGCCGATGAATACATAAAAACTGCATGACACTACTTTTTGACCGCGACTGACCTTTTGCAACGGCGTTCCGGGTAACATAGACAACACCGGAAACACCAATGCCCACAACAACAATCCGCCCACGCCAAAACTAAAAAAACTGAATCCTGTTGCCAAAAGACGCCAGCCATAGCCTAATTTTGCTGTTATATTTTGTGCCATTCCCAGCTGTGTCTATGATTACCCAACGCCAAGGCCTTACCGTCGGCGACCAGAAATTTTAAAAAGGCGAGTATCTGCAAAGCATGCTCGCCATCGTCACGCCGCTCAGATGATCGGCTAAAGCGCAACGGCAAACCCTGCCCGCTTAAAGAAACCCTCATTGCCAATGCGCAAGTAACCGGCGCATTGAGCGCAAACGGCAACGACGGATAAAAATCCGCTAGCGGTTCGTCATACAAAACCATCAGCACCTCGCTGTGCTGCTCCTGCAACAGCCCCAATGCTTCAATAAACGCCGGAGCAATACCGTCCTGAGCGGGTGCAATCACGGTAATTTCCTGATGATCGGCATAAGCGATAGAAAACAATCCTGCTATGGCATTATGAACTGATAAACTAAAGGCGGTCGGCGAAACTTCCTCACCGCGCTGCATCGCTTTAAGCATCTCTAACGACTTATTGGTTTCGCCATGGGCAGTGCTAAATACAATAGGCAGCGACTTATCGCTATCAAAACAACCATCCGCCGCATTAAAAACCGCCCGACCTAATGGACTTAATCTGCGTTGGAGTGCCTTAGGCACCCTAGCAGGTATTGACGCTTTTTCGCTCTGAACAAAGGTCTGGCGAACCAGCCGGTTTCGCCAATCATCGCGACTGCTGATGCCGGGAGCCCAAGCGTTCCAATCTCTCACTATAAAATCAAGACTCATTATATCAATCCGGCAGACCGTTTACACTTGGCGAATAATAAAAATCCGTCCAATTGAACTCATTCAATAAAAGGGCTACCCACTTAAGGCGGGACAGTTTAAAGGTTAAGCCGTTCGTGGTGCCCCTTCGGCTGCGCTCAGGACTAAAGGCCTTGTCGAACCATGAACGGCTTAACCTTCCATCCTTCGACAAGCTCAGGACGAACGGTTAAGCCTTGCCTATTGTCCCGTCTTAAGTGGATAGCCAATAAAAGGCAACAGCACTTAAAAGGAGCAAGTTGGCATAGTTTACGCTTACCGGAATAAAAAATCCCTATCTGTATAATCCGTAATAAAACGCTTCATCTTTAAACACCACCTCAGGCGCTTAAAATCGTTTTTCCCGATTATCAGCGACTCAAGCCAAGCCAGCTATAGGCCGCGCCAATCATGTTAACTGATATAGCCAATTTCACTAAGCCAGTGGTCGATATTGTTGCTGCATGTGAAAAAACGACTGAGTACATCGCCAAATTATGTATTGTCCATTGATTAATTATGGGTATTGCAAAAATATTGACATCTTGTAAAAATATAGCCGTCGATTCATAAAAATTTTTTTAAAACTAAACAAAGAATCGGCATCTACCTATAAACATAAATATTGAGGAGAGAATTATGAAAAAATTAGCATTTTCTTGTGCAGGTTTATTATTTCTTTTAAGTACTTCTGTTTTTGCCAAAGAGCAATCCACTTCCGCACTGGAACACGCCAAAGAAGCAGTCGTTCATGGCAAAGCCGGCCATGCGCTGATTTTAGTCGAACATGCAAAAACGGCTCTGGATTATACGCTAGGGGCTTCCATCGTCGCTAAAGGAGTATCCAAAAACCATTTAGACGCTGGAGCCAAGGAGCTGCAAGAAGCTATCGATCACGGCGGTTTGGGCCATGCCGACGTGGCAACTACGCATGCCGAAGCCGCTGTAGAGCACATTAAAGCGAGCAGCAAAAAATAATATCGCCTTAATTTAATAAAGAAAGGGGCGTGAAATTCCGCCCCTTTTTTACCAATGCCCCATTTAGTGTTTTTTGAGAGCCTTGGGCGAAACACCAAAATGCTTGATAAATGCAGAGCTAAAATTGCTTGCATGGCTATAGCCGACAAGATCGGCGGCAACACTCACTTGACATCCGGTCGACGCCAACAACTGATAGGCATTATTCATCCTGATTTCCAGCAATAAACCGTAAGGCGTGTTACTAAAAAAATGATGAAATACCTGCTTTAATTTAAATTGATTGGTTCCCACCCGTTTCGACAAATCTTTAACCGACGGAGGGTTTCTAAATTCGCGCATTAATATATCCCGCGCCAACTTCGCTATGGCAGCATTATTCTGATCCAATCTCGACGAATCGCGACGCTTGTCTTCGGAAAGAGGGCTTAATTCACTAGCCAACAGCGACATGGCTTGCCCATGCATGAATATTCGATTTGTTTCCTTCGATACCTTGCCGTTCAATAACTGTTGCGCCGCATACATTGCTTGTGGCGAGATCGGCTGATAGCTTAATAATTGCATGCCTTTTTTGTTGAATAACTGCGCCGTCTTATCTTCGCCAAAATATCTGTCCAACCAGTTTTTATTCAGTGCGAAACGAAGTTGCATAGTGGCTTTATGGGCTTGGTATTGCCGCTCGCCAATGCTGGATTGAATTGTTGTGATAGCCGTATAGCCTTCGCGAAAAACCAGCTCATCACCGCTATTACCGACAAAACATGATTGTCCTTTTAAGCCGAGGGTAACCACGAGTCTCGACTCCTGATCGCCTATTCGGCTCAAAACAGCCAGGTCTTTCGACGGCGTGTAGCGGGTTTCTATATAGCTTAAGTCTTGATCGAGCTGGAATATGGCTGAGTGTCCCAGACCTAAGCTTTTCGGTAAAGACTGATGCAGGCAGTCTTTTTGCCGATGCAATTGCAGCTCATCGCTGCTTATGCTCCATCTTGTTGCCGTTGCGTGTTGTATTTCCATTTCTGCCTATCGCTATAGATTTTTCCTGATTTATTGAGCATAAATCAGGCCTTGACTTGCTTGCGTATTATTTTTCATAGCGTTAATGATTGCTTTCATGACCCATGGTTTGCACTCCTGCGCAAAAAGTACGGCATATCACACACTCAATACAAAAAACCAAGGCATATCACACAATCCTACTTTTAGCATAAGAAACAATCCCTTTGCCATATGAATGAGCGAGGAAACCGAACCTGTTATTGAGTAGTATCTGCAACCCTGTTCGAACCAAATTTAATGGCCGAATCAAAATTCTCAGCCAATACTGAGATGAATGTCTTTACTACATTGGAATTATCATGAAATTTAAACGCTCCAGTCGACCTGTCAGGTTTTTTCAGTTAGGCAGCCCTCTATTTATGTCTTTGCTACTATTTAATTCCAGCTCCGCAGCAATGGCTAGCGAAACGACTAAGCCCATTGAACTTAAACCGATGCAGGTAACTGCCAGCCCTGTCATTGAAGAAACCCATCTTGATGCTTATTCGGATGTTTCGTCGGTGGTGACTGAAGATCAGTTGCGCGACCAGAACGCTGTCGATCTGGCATCGGCATTGCGGCGCACTCCTGGCGTCCAGATTACCCGGTTTAATCCGGTGGGCTCTTTTAGCGGCAATCAGGGCGGCGGCGTATTTATCCGTGGCATGGGTGCCAGTCGCCCAGGCAGCGAAATCAAAACTTATGTCGATGGCGTACCCGTATATACAGGTGTCTGGGGTCATCCGTTACTGGATTTACTGCCTGTCAACGGCATGCAGTCGATCACCGTTTATAAAAGCCCACAACCGCACATCAACGGCAACAATTTTGCGTCGATCAATTTAGCCACCAAACGCGCAACCGAGGACGGCATTCACGGCAGCGGCCGAATCTCGGGCGGGTATTTCGATACTTTTGTCGAGCAAGCCGATATTGAAGGCAAAAAAGGCGATCTCGATTTCTCGCTGGCTCAGGGTTATGCGAGGTCGAACGGGCATCGTCCCAACGCCGACGGCGAATTAAAAAATGTGATGGGCCACGTAGGATGGCAGGTCAACGATAACTGGTCGGTCGGCACTCAATTTCTTTACACCAACAACACTTCCAACGACCCTGGCGACAACCGGGTAGCAATGCCCGCGCTAACCCCAAAATACACGACAGAGGCCGGTATGGTTTCGGTCAACCTGTCTCATCAGCACGGCGATTGGACGGGGGACTTACGTCTTTATACCAACGTGGGATCGGGTAATTGGTATAACCACCCTAACAGCCCTCCTTTCGACAATAGGAACACCGATACGCTAACTAACTTTCAAACCAGCGGTTTGCGCTGGAAAGAAGCGTTTTCACCTTGGTCGGGCGGCGAGGTTGTGATCGGTTTAGACAGCGACTGGACAACCGGCGATGTACGCGATCAGATTGGCTTAGCCGCTTCTCAGGGCCGATACGATACGCCGACTTTCCGGGTCACTTCGCCTTATATTGCCGTCAGTCAGAATATCGATATTAACGAAGACTGGACACTGGTCCCGTCCGCTGGGGTTCGCGTTTACGATCACAGCCAGTACAGCTCGGAACCGGCTCCTCATGCCGGCCTTTCTTTGGTTTCAGATAAAGTCACCTTGTTTGCTAACGTATCGCGCGGTATCAATTACCCAGGCCTGGAAGTCGCTACTCTGGCAGCCTACATCCCTGCGCTTTCCAGTACATGGACAAAACTGTCGCCTGAGGAATTGGATCATATTGAAGTCGGTGCAAAACTTTCACCGACCGATTCCACTCAAATCGATGTCAGCTTGTTTAATGATAAGGTAAGAAACCGCTATTTATTCGGATTCCCTCCCGCTGTGCCGACACCGCAATTCACCAATATCGGCACCTATCATACGCGAGGCGCTGAGATAGCAATCAAACAGGAGATTATTGAAAACTGGACTATTTTCGGCGGCCTTACCTTGCTTGATCCCAGTCTCGATAACCTCCCCTACGCGCCCAAGCGTACAGTAACGGCCGGTTTAAACGGTCAGATTGCCAAGGTTCGTCTTGCTGTCGATGCCCAGTATCAATCGGATATGTTCGCGTTGAACCGCGATCGTAATATCAGCGCCGTTAATACCAACAAGGTCAACTCTTTCACCGTAGTCAATGCGCGAGCGTCTTACCCTATCCCGTTATTAGGTAAAAAGGGTGAAGCGTTTTTGGCTGTAGAAAACCTGCTGGATCGCGATTATCAGTATATCCCAGGCTATCCGATGCCGGGACGCTGGGGGCAAATCGGTTTGTCGGCACGTTTTTAAAAACGGGCCTATTCGGCGGTATCGGCCATAGCGCTGATACCGCATTTTTTTGGCAATTTCAGCGTACAAACATAATGAAAATACCTTCGGGATTAATCGGCCTAATCAATTTCGTGTTGTTAGTAACCTTAACAGCCTGCACCTCCTCATTAACCATTCCCCAAGAACCGGAGCAAAAATCGCTTCTGATCCATGCCGCCCGAGTTTTCGACGGTAAAAATATCAGGACAAACACTTCGGTATTAATAACCGATGGGCTTATCGCCCAAATCGACATCCGCGAAGCATTCAAGTCCAGCGATGCGAAAGTCATTGATTTGGGCGATGCAACCCTGCTACCCGGTTTCATTGAATTACACGCCCACCTCGCCTTTCAGCACATTCCGGCCGATATTGTGTTAAAACACGGTATCACCACAATCCGTGATGTGGGCGGGCCTTTGCATAAGCCGTACGGCGGTAACGGCAGCTTGCGGGTGCTGACATCCGGGCCGATTATTACCGCGCCCGGCGGCTATCCGATTCCAGCCTTAGGCACTGAAAATATCGCCATAGCGGTGGACACCGAACGGCAAGCACGGGAAACGGTTGACAACCTTATTGATGGCGGCGCGGTGGTAATTAAAGTCGCTCTGGAACCCGGCGGCGAAGTCGGTGCGCCTTGGGCTTCGAGTCACCGTCATCATACTGGTTCCGGGCATGACAACTTCCTTCACAACACTGCCCATGCAAAAAAATCATGGCCGCTGTTACCGGAAAATATTGTCGAGGCGATAGTCGATGAAGCCCATAACCGGGGGCGAAAGGTGACCGCACATCTAGGCGAAGCAAAAGGTGCAAAAATCGCCATTGACGCAGGCATTGATGAATGGGCGCATATGCCATGCGAAATCATTCCCGAAGCGTTGCTAAAAAAAGCGCTGGCGCATAAGGTCAAAATAGTCACTACGCTGGATACCTTATCGAAATGTCACGGTGTTAATGAGAACGCCAAGACATGGGCGTTATTGGGCGGGGAATTGTTATACGGCGCTGAAATCGCACACCCGGACATTCCCTGGGGCATTGATGCGCAGGAGCTTCTCGCAATGATGCACTCGACAAACATGCAACCGCTCGAAGTCTTGCGCAGCGCGACATCTAAATCAGGCCAGCATTTAAATCGTCCGCTATTGGGTACCCTACAACCCGGAGCACCGGCCGATATGATTGCCGTAAAAGGCGACCCGACACAGGCGCTAAAAATATTGGAGTACCCAGACCTTGTAATGTCAGGCGGTAAAATTATTTTTAACAATTTCAAAATTCGCTGACATCGTGCTATTAAAAAGCTAGCTTCTTTGCTTAATCTGACAAGTTGCCTTTAACAAATCAACTCTCTGACGCAGCTCTCTGCCCGGTTTGAAATAGGGATAATATTTGGCTGGCAATCTTAACTTTTTTCCTGTCCGGGGATCCCGGCCCGTATAAGGCAGACGGTAGTGCAGGGAAAAACTGCCAAAGCCCCGGATTTCTATTCTATCGTTAGCCATCAGCGCTTCACTCATTTGTTCGATCATACAAGCAACCGCTAACCCCACATCTTTTCTCTCCAAATGCGGGTGTTTTTTAGCCAATACATCAATGAGTTCTGATTTAGTCATGTTAGCTCCTCCACTAGTGTTAAATTGGTCAATTCACCATCTGTATATTCAGGAAGCTGAGCTTGATCGAAGATACTGTTTATGCACGACATTAGCGCTTCAATAAATTACCGGATGCCCAAAGGTCGGGATAATCAGTATCGGCCTCTGTCATATGCCCTATTTTTCTGCGTGAAATGCCTTAGTAGGTCATGTAATACATTTTTCAGCCCAGTTACCATGTGACTTCAAAGTATTTTTACAGTGAAAATTTAAATATAAAGCAGATAAGATGCCATTTTTAGAGGCTCATTGTCAGAAAAAGCAATTAAACTAAAAACCTCAATTCACCATAGAGACACGGAGAACACAGAGATCACGAAGTTTTTAATACATTTCCGAACTGTCACAGCCTCTTAAGCTTGGGAATTAACCAGTCAAAGCACCTGCCTATGTCGTTCCTGAAACTGCAATACCAAACTGTAAATCACCGGAAACACCAGCAGGCTCAGCATCAATACGGTCAGCATACCGCCCAACACCGGCGCGGCGATGCGCTGAGTCACATCGGCGCCGGAGCCGGTGGCCCACATGATCGGAACCAAGCCCAGCATGGTCGTAAAAGCGGTAATCGCGACAGGACGTACGCGTAGAGCCGTGGCCGCTTCAACAGCATCCTTGATTTCCTGTCCCGTTAGCGGTGCCTGTTTTTCTTCCCTGAGCCTGGCGATTTCTATATCAATAAAATTCAATACCATGGCACCTGTCTCGGCCGCTGTACCGGCCAAGGCGATAAAGCCGACATAGACAGCCACCGACAGATTAAAGCCGTACCAGTAAACCGTCCAGATACCGCCGATCAGGCCGAAAGGAACCGTCAACATCACAATGACCGGCTCGACCAGGTTTCGAAAATTAAAATACAACAGTAAAAAGATCAACAGCAATGTCATGGGCACCACCAAACGCAGTCGCTCTGCCGCTCGTTCCATATATTCGAACTGGCCGGACCAGCTGACTGTATAGCCTTTGGGTATTTCGACCTGTTGCGCCAGTGTCTTCTTGGCCTGTTCGACAAAGCCGCCGATATCGGAAGTTTTAATATCGACATAAATCCAGGCATTGGGCCGGGAATTTTCGCTTTTGATGACTGGGGGGCCTCGTCTCAAATTAAGATCAGCCACCAAAGCCAGCGGAACTTGCGTACCGGTCGGGGTCGGAATCAACACCCGTTTCAGGCTATCCGGATTGTCCCGCAGTTCACGCGGGTAACGCAGATTGACCGGATAGCGTTCCAGGCCTTCCACCGTTTCGGTCACGTTCATGCCGCCGATAGCGCTTTGAATGACATCCTGTACGTCGCCGACCGTTAATCCGTAGCGGGCGGCATCGTCCCTATCGATGTCGAAATCGAGATAATAGCCGCCCACGGCGCGATCGCCGAAAGCGGATAACGTTTCCGGCAAGGTTTTCATCGCCTGTTCTATCGACTTGGCCAAACGCTGCAATTCATTCAAGTCCGGACCGGACACTTTGATGCCGACCGGCGTTTTAATGCCGGTTGAGAGCATATCGATACGGGTTTTAATCGGCATGGTCCAGGCATTAGTGACCCCCGGAAAACGAATCGCCCGGTCCATTTCGGTCATCAATTGCCGGGTGGTTTTATCAGGATTGGGCCAATCTTCTTTGGGAGCGAGCCGCACTGTGGTTTCGGTCATCGACAGCGGCGCCGGGTCAGTGGCAGTGTCGGCTCGTCCGACTTTACCGAAGACATGTTGCACTTCGGGAAAAGTTTTCAGGATTTTATCGGTTTGTTGCAGCAACTCCTTGGCCTTGGTGATGGAGATACCGGGGAAGGTACTCGGCATATAAAGAATGTCTCCTTCATCCAGCGGCGGCATAAATTCACTGCCGATTTTAGCGAATGGATAAGCCGTGGATGCCAGTAAGATTACGGCTATTAATAAGGTAACCGGGCGCCGACGCATAGCCGTTTTTAACACCGGCGAATGAATGAAATGCAAAAGACGGTTAGCCGGATTCTTATGCTCGGGAATAATTTTGCCGCGAATAAAATAGCCCATCAATACCGGCACGACAGTAATCGTTAACAAGGCCGCAGCCGCCATCGCGTAAGATTTGGTAAAAGCGAGCGGACTGAATAGCCGTCCTTCCTACGCCTGCATGGCAAAAATGGGGATAAACGAAACGGTGACGATCAGTAATGAAAAAAACAACGTCGGCCCCACTTCCTTCGATGCGGAGGCGATGGCTTGCCAGCGTTCTTGCTGCGTCAGTTCCGATTTTTTCCGTTCAGAGGCTTCGGCCAAATGTTTATGGGCGTTCTCGACCATCACAATACCGCCGTCGACCATGTCGCCTATCGCAATCGCAATCCCCCCCAGCGACATGATATTAGCGTTGAGTCCCTGTATTTTCATAACGATGAAAGCCATTAGGATACCCAACGGCAAAGTAATCACGATCACCAGCGACGAACGCAGATGCAGCAAGAACAAGGCCACCATGGCACAAACAATAATGAGTTCCTGGATTAAAGCCTCATTCAGCGTAGCGACGGCGCGTTCAATCAAATCCCCCCGATCATAAACCGGAACGATTTCGACGCCTTCCGGCAGTCCTTGTTTCAGTTCCTCCAGCTTAGCTCTAACGCCGTCAATGGTTGCCTTGGCATTTTCACCAAAACGCATGATCACGACTCCTCCAGCCACTTCGCCTTCGCCATCCAGTTCTACCACCCCCCTACGTAATTCGGGACCGATATGAACATGGGCGACATCTTGTATCCGAACCGGCGTACCCTTGGCATCAACGGTCAAGGGTATGCTGTTGATGTCATCGATACTGCGGATATAACCCAAGCCGCGCACCATATATTCGGTTTCGGCCATCTCTATCAGGCGCCCGCCGACATCGCTATTGGAACGTTGAATGGCTTGCTTGACCTTTGCCGGCGGAATGCCGTAAGCAAGCAGGGCGTTCGGGTCAACTTCGATCTGATATTGTTTGACATAACCGCCTACCGATGCGACTTCGGCAACACCGGGCACCGTCTGCAACGGATAACGCAGGTACCAATCCTGAATCGAGCGCAGCTGAGCCAAGTCATGTTTGCCGGTTTTATCGACCAGCGCGTATTCATAAACCCAGCCGACGCCGGTGGCATCGGGACCCAATGCCGGGTTAATGCCCTGCGGCAAGCGGTTTCCGGCGTAATTCAAGTATTCCAGCACCCGCGAACGGGCCCAGTAAATATCGGTGCCGTCTTCAAAAATGATGTAAACAAAAGACAATCCGAAAAAAGAATAGCCCCGGACAACCTTGGCCTTCGGGACGGCCAGCATGGCCGTGGTCAACGGATAAGTCACCTGGTCTTCGACCACTTGCGGCGCCTGCCCCGGATATTTGGTAAAGACGATGACTTGTACATCGGACAAATCCGGAATCGCATCCATCGGCATGTTTATAAACGACCATAAACCCGCCACCCCCAGGATAACAGCACCCAAAAGTACGATAAACCGGTCTTTCAGTGAGCCGTTGATCAAGACTTTAATCATCTTGACTACCTCCCGACAGACCGGCATCCGTTCCGTTATCGACACTTTGAGCGTTACTGCCTGGAGGCGGGTTAGCTGGCATGGTATCCATATTCAGCGAACCGCCAGGTTCATCCGGTTCGGTCATCTTGGTCGCAGCCTCGCGCAGTTTGGATTCCGAATCAATCAGGAATTGCGCAGAAATGACAACCCGCTCGCCCGCTTTCACGCCGTCCAATACCGCCACTTTGCCGTTGGACGAAAGCCCAAGCGTGACCGTGCGCGGTTCGAATTTACCGGGAGCGCGCACGACAAAAACCTGATTGCGGGTGCCGGAACGGATTACCGCCTCAGTGGGAATGGTGACCGCTTCTACTTTTTTACCGGCATGAATCGTTATTTCGGCGAACAGGTCAGGTTTTAATAACAGCTCCGCGTTATCGAACACAAGCCGCACTTGAATAGTCCGCGTTTTAGGTTCGGCATAAGGATAAATAAAAACAAGATGACCTTTAAACACTCGCCCCGGCACAGCAGCCAAACGCATTTCAACCGAGTCGCCGACCTTAACCCAGGGCAATTCGTATTCGTAAATATCGGCATACACCCAGACAGTGGACAGATCGGCGATCATATAAAGTTCGGTAGCCGGTGTCACATACTGGCCCTCACGGACGCCGATATTCATAATAATCCCCGCCGCCGTCGAATGAATATGCAGGCTTTTTTTAATTTGATGGCTGTCGGTCAAATCGCGTAACTGGTGATCGGGAACATCCAGCAGTTTCAAGCGTTCCAGAGAGCTTTTAACCAGCTCTTCCGCGCCACGGCGAATGTCCTCGATCGGACTTTTTTCCAGAACTTTAAGATTGTTTAAGGCCAGAATGTATTCCCGTTGACTGGTCACCAGTTGCGGCGAATAAATACTGAGCAAGTCTTCATTCTTTTTGACCCATTCGCCCGTTTTGTCTACCCGCAGTAACTCAATCCAGCCTTCCGTTTTCGGATGCAGGCGCACCAAATGTTCTTCATCGTACGCCACCCGGCCAACCGCCCGGATAATGTGCGAGAGCGTTTCCCTGGCAGCCACGGCCGTGCGTACGCCGATATCCTGCTCAGTGACCGGATCGATTTTGACCGTGCCGATGACATCTTTCGTTCCGTTACTGTCTTGTGCATAGACCGGAACATAATCCATACCCATTGCGTCCTTTGCCGGTACGGACGAAGTGACCGATGGGTTCATCGGACTGCGGTAAAACAAAGGTTGCTTGGCGGCTACTGAAGTCACCGCCGGTTCGTTGTTTTGCAAATGAGCAAGCCGGTAGCCGCCGAATAAGCCTAAAGCCAATATCAGAGGAGTCGTTATCCAGAATTTTTTATTCATAAATTTCTTCCTTGCCTACTGCGGCCGTCAATTGCGCTAAAGACTGATTGGCCTCTGCAAAGGCATTCCAGTATTGCATTTCATAATTAAATAAAGTGATCTGACTGCGCACCAGGTTTAAAAAATCGACGGTGTTGACCTGGTAGCCGGACAACATGGAAGCGACGGTCTGCCGTGCCTGAGGAATAATGCCGGACTTGAACAAAATAACTTGGTCTTTAGCCCGTTGATAATCGCTGGAACCTTGCGAGATTTGCATCCGCACGTTATTCCATTCATCCTGTAACGCATACTTTTGCTGCATCAACTCGCTAGTTCTTTGATCTACCGCTTTGGCCTGTTTACCGGCTGCAAAAATCGGCACATTCATGCTCAGTTTCATCGTCAGTAAATCCGCGCGTTGCACACCGGCTAAGGTATTGTCTCTAACACCGTAGGCCGCTCCGACATTAAAATCGGGAAAGTAATCTTTTTCAGCCAGATCGAGACGGGATTGCGCAGCGTTTATGGATTCATTTTTGGCTGCCAGCAGTGCTCTAAAGTTTTCAGCCTGCCGGTAAAGCTCAGTTTCAGCCATCAGCTTAGGTAATTTTTCTTCTACTTTTTCAGATAAAGCGATGGGCTGATTGGGGGATCTATTCAGCAAAGCATTGAGTTGCGCGACAGTGTTGCGCCGCAGTCCTGCCAATTTGATCTGCTGATCCAGAATTTTAGACAATTCCAATTGCGCCAGCAGCACGTCCTGTTGCAAGCCTTCGCCAACCTCATATTTGGTTCGGGCAATTTGAACAAACTGTCTTAATAAGATCAGGTTATTGTCAACAATCTGTAAAGCATGATCCAGATAAAAAATCTGCCACCAGGTGTGTTTGACATTTTTCTGCAACCACCCTTGCGCTTCCGTTACATTTTGCAGAGCCGCTTCAGCTTCAAATGACGCGGCAGCTTCGCGTAGCGCCAGTTTGCCCGGAAACGGAATGTTCAGGGATACGCCCAATTGAGTCTGCGTCATGGGTTCTTGCCGGGTATCGAAAGTATCCACCAGATAATTCATGGCACTGAAGCTGATAACAGGATCCGGCAAAGTGCCAACCTGAGAGGGAATGGCCGCCAAGGCTTCCGCTCTAGCCCGGATTTGAGCCAAGCCGGGATTTTCTTGCACAGCCAGTTCGGCAGCCGTTTTTAATGTTAAAACATCCCTACCTACCGGCTCTTCATCGGCAAAGACCCCGGTAGAAAACAACAATAAAATCAAGCTGCAATACTTGAGCATAATGCGTAGTGACATATGTCCTCCTACATTCGTTATAAAGTCCGTGAAACGGATCTGTTATGTTGAACTCAGCGCAGGGCGTTGATAAAAAATCCTAGCCACTCTGCGACTGTTAGAGGCTATTAGATGGGAGGTCGTATTTCGGGGGCGAATGAGAGAGATCGGGAAGAGGACTTTTCCCAAAGCCGGTAGCGGTACAAGCTATAAACTTGAGTCGATAAAAAAATCGTGGCGACTGCCCCGTCACCGCAAACATGAAAGGTACAACTCCCGCTTGCATGGCAGGCTATTTTAAATCTATCCTGATGCAGACAATGATCGTCATTTTGTGCTGCGGCCTCAGCCAAATCTGATACAGCGATAGCTTATTCGACAGAGGATTCAGTAGATAACGAATTGACTATACTCGAATAATAACCAAGCGCCGAAAAAACTGGCGTAATCACCATCATGAGCATTAACAGTAATAAAAATCGCTGTCTAATCATTAGTTAACTCAATTATGTTTTTTTCATTATACGGCACTCATCGGCATAACCAATGCTTGACGCCTTAAAATCAGATCAACTTTACACTAGCGAGAAGATTTAACAGAAAATTTCTATGTACAAACGTTACAGCGGGATCCTTTGGCTTCATCTGCCTGGAAAACCTGTAAAATAGTGGAATTGATCCATTTCTCAAACTGTATAACCATGACTATCAATGTTGATGTACTGTGCGTAGGCCACGCCTCTTATGATTTGATTTTCTCGGTGAGCCGACATCCTGACGCCGATGAAAAAATAGTGGCCGACAGCCTGCTCAGTTGCGGCGGCGGACCGGCCGCCAATGCCGCCATTTGCATTGCGAAGCTGGGTTTAAATTCCGCCTTTGCCGGGTACTTGGGATGCGATCTTTACGGCGACAAACATGCCCAAGAGCTTAATGATTACGGTATCAACACGCAACTAATTATTCGCGGCGACTCCCCTACCCCGCTATCGACCATTTTAGTCAAACCCGACGGCAAGCGCTGCTTGATCAATTACAAAGGTGAAACGCAAGCCTTATCAGCCGATGCGCTCAATCTCACCGCTGTCTCGGCCAAGGTGGTATTGTTCGACGGACATGAACCCTTAATCTCATTGCCGCTGGCTGAAAAGGCCAGGCAAGCCAACATCCCCACGGTATTGGATGCAGGCTCGGTACATGAAGGCACCTTAGCGCTGATGAACTGCGTCGATTATCTGGTTTGTTCGGAAAAATTTGCCAACCAGTACGACGGTAACCAACACAGCGCCTTAAGCCGACTCGCTGAATTGGCTCCCGTAGTTGTTATCACCTTGGGCGAACGAGGACTAATTTGGCAAAGAGGCACTGAGCAAGGCTCGTTATCTGCTTACCCGATAACTGCGATTGATACCACGGGGGCTGGCGATGCGTTTCATGGCGCTTTTTGTGCGGCGCTGGCAGCCGGTATGGAATGGCAAACGCTGCTTCGATATGCCAGTGCGGCAGGATCGTTGTGTTGTACAAAAATGGGCGCTCGTTTAGGTTTACCCAGTCGGGAAGACCATGCCGAGTTATTTTTGAAACTTCAAAACCAGCTTTGAACTCCAGCATTAAACGTTTTTAGAATCCAAAGCTGACTTTGGTTATTAAAAATAAGCGGGCCTGATACAGGCCAGAAGCAGAAACTTATCGACTCCTTTAAACAATCACAATTTCCCGGCGCCCAACAACTTCGCCGATAACACCGGCCTTGCTCACGCCGTTTTGATGTAAGGCTTGCAGACACGCTTCGGTTTGTTCGGCCGCTACTGAAAACAACAGCCCGCCGCTGGTTTGCGGATCAAACAGCGCAGGAAACTTTTGATTGCTGACATCGGCACTCAATACCGCAGTTAAAGACTGATAATTTTCACCGGCAATGGAGGCGTAGTAGCCTTTGGCAAATAGCTCGGCAACGCCATCGAATAGGGTAATCGATTGATAGTCGATCTTAAGCCCCAGCCTGCCGGCGCCATTTCTCCCCAGCATTTCAAACGCGTGTCCTAACAAGCCGAAGCCGGTAATATCCGTGCAACCGGAAACATCGAATCTTTTGATAATCGCCATGGCTGTTTTGTTGGATTCCAGCATGCTTGAGATCGCCTCATCGACCAATTTGCCATTGGCCTGAGCCAGCATATTGGCGGCAAAAATAACGCCGGTACCTATAGGTTTTGTCAGTATTAATCGGTTCCCCGATTGTGTAATCCGTTTTCTTGAAATCTGCTCCGGCGCGACTTCGCCCTGGACGGCAACTGAAATGGCAAGCTCGAAACCTTCTCCGGTATGACCGCCGATCAGAGAGGCTCCGCTTTTGGTTAAAATATCCAACACCCCCGACATCAGCTGAAAAATATCTTCCTGGTGAATTTTCTTGTTCGCAGCGGCAAGTGTTAAACCGACTTGAGCCGTCTTGGCAATGCCGCCCATGGCATAGACATCGCTTAAGGCATGCTGGACCGCAATTTGACCCAATAAATAAGGGTCGGAAATAAACGAGCGAAATTGGTCGATACTTTGCAAACACAGGGCATGTTCTGAAAACCGGGTCAACGCACAATCTTCGCCATCATTAACACCCAACAACACGGCATCATCTTTTGGAATATCCAGCTTATTCAGGCTGAGGGTTAATGTCGAAGCCGCCAGCTTACTGCCGCAACCTCCGCAGGAATTATTTTCCCAATCTTCCGGAACCAAAGTGCTACTCGGCACTGGCATAAACCTATCAACATACTCGGATTTCGTACTAAAAGTCCTGGCCTGAAAACGACTCATAAAGCGTCTGTCGATCCAACCTTTAACTTTCCATAACAATGAAGGCCGCATCCATCTGAGTAACGATGCGCTATCTTGATGAACTAGCGCTTTTCGCTCGCCTATGGTGATTAAAGACAGCACATGTTTTTTGGGATGGAAGCTCTTTAATGCGGACTTTTCATTGAAAAAAGCGCGAATGTTGTGCTCAAGCACCCTTCCTTGGCGCACGGCATAAACGCCGGCTTTTTTTAAAGGATAAGGCGAAAAATATATGCAATCTCCGGCGGCAAACAAGTCGCATTCATTTTCAACCAACAGCTTTTCGGTGACCGATAAAAAACCGTCAGAACTCACCGGCAGCCCTGAAAGTTTAAACCACTTAGGTGCAGCGGCTTGCGTAGCCATCAGCACCCGATAAAAATCTTTACGATAAACCCCGTCTTTATCGTCCTTAAGCACCAAGCCATCTGCGTCCTGTTTAAGCGCTGTGGTATTTTTAAAAACCTGAATGTCCAGTTCTTTAAGCGTTTTTGCCAGTTTTTGCTGAGCCTTAG
>JADHTX010000071.1 GCA_016784875.1 Methylobacter sp. | reverse complement strand
GGGATGCTCCATGAATTGTTGATACACGTCGTCAATGGCTTTTTCGGTAAAGTCGATCTTTATCATGTCAGGTTTTGTGTTTAAATTTGAGTATTATACCCTCTTCATTTTCCGCAAATTTGACCGGTCTGAGTATAGTCATGTCGTCCATAATAGACAATTGCAGTATCCCGTCATCTTTCTTAGCTTTTACAGTCATGACATCTCCCGGATAAGGTTAAGGCAACACTAATTTGGCAATAGCCGCAAGTAAGATAGGCGGCTGAAACGGTTTGGTTACCCACGCTTTAGCGCCGGCCTCTTTAGCCGCCAGTTTCTTTTCCTGCTCCATTTCGGTAGTCAGCATAATGATCGGGGTGAACTTGTAATGGTCGAGTTTCTTGACCTCTTTAACAAAGGTAATCCCATCCATAACCGGCATATTAATGTCACTAACAATCAAATGGATTTTAACCCCGTTCAGCTTGCTTAATGCATCTTTGCCGTCACTCGCTTCAATCACCTCATAACCCGCACCTTTTAGTGCAATGCCGACAACCTGTCGCATTGAAGCGGAGTCATCTACAATCAAAATTGTTTTCGCCATCAGTTAAAACCTATTGTTAAATTAAAAAAAAGTTAAATCATCTGCGCTATCTCGCTCACAAATAGACTGAGCGCTAACTGACTTGTAGTTTTGTTCTATATGCTCGACGGCTTCATCGACTTGAATCATATTCCCGTCTCGATTACTGCCTTGCTGTTGTATTTTTTCAATGGTCTTTTGCAGATTTAACAGGTTGTTTTCAACTTGCGATAAAATTTGGCTGACACGGTCCTGAAATTGTAAAGCTACCAACACGTTATTGATCTCGCAACGAATTTGCTCGGCATTATTTCTAAGCGCTTCTATATCGTCGCGGTAATGGCTTAAAGCGAGACCCAAATGAGATAAGGTTTGATTAATATTGGCTTCTGCTTGAAACAAAATCGAGTCATCAACCTGCTTAGAACTTTCTGATATGATTAATGAAGCATTTACGGCTGCAATAATTTCGTTAACCTTATTGCTCAAACGCTGATCGATTTGTAACGATTCGTCGGCCAATTGACGCGCACTATTTGCAGCAATAGCAAAGCCTTGGCCTTGCTCCCCGGCTAAAGGCGATTCATTTGCGGCGTTGACCGCCAACTGGGTAATTTGTCCGGTCAGACTGTGTACTTCTGTTGCAATGGAATTCAGTCCAACCATATGCCCTGACAGTTCTTGCAACCCCCCCATAACATCACGCTCTAACGCATGCGTTTGTCTGAGCGATTCCAGAACGGGTTGCAGCAAATCACGACTGGTATTGATGACGCTGTCCAAATGGTAATGCTGTCCATCCAAAGCGCTATCGGTACTCTCAACGATATGCTGAAGCTCGCTGACCATGCTGGCAAAACGACTCGTCAGCGAGACAATCTCCTGTTCGGTATGTTCACGCGAAACCATGACATGCTGAGAAAGTATCGGACTGATGGTCAACAGTAATCGTTCCAATTCGGTGCTATAGGCCGCAACCTCATCAACCCTGCGACTTTCGTCCTGAGCCCAATTAAAATTGCTTTGCGCCAGTTTATTAACATGGCGGTACCACAAAAACAGACCGCTCCCTATCCCGAAAAGCGCAAAAAGTAAGCTAATAAACACACCGTTTAAAGTAAATCCGCCTTGCCAGCCAACAACGACTCCACCCAAGATAATCGGCAATGCGGGTAAAGTTCCATACAAAAACTTACTGTCGCTACTAATTTGGATCTGCGGCATTAAAATCCCCGTTGTTCTTACAAAGAATGCAGTTTAATACGTATTTATACTTAGTGCTATGCTGTTTTTGTTATATTTCTATTACACGGCCTGTGTATATTTTGCTAAAAAATTTAAGTACTATGTTTTAATAATGTAACTATTATGTTTTAACATTTAGGTTCTACTACAACGCAAGGAATTTGTTATCAGTCTTGAACCCATCAGCGCCGAAGAGTTTTCTCAATTCAGGCGCGTTATTTACGATCACGCCGGCATTGCTCTCGCACCTGAAAAAAAAATCATGGTGGCCAGTCGATTAGCTAAACGCTTGCTGCATTATGGTTTGCAAACTTACGGGCAATACTATCAATTACTTAATTCCGGACGACATCCCCATGAGTTTCAATTGATGGTCAATATACTGACCACCAATGAAACTTATTTTTTTCGAGAACCCAAGCATTTTGAGTTTCTTCAGGATCAGATTATTAAATCCTGGCGAGGCGATAACTTTCGTCTATGGAGCGCTGCAAGTTCCACCGGAGAAGAAAGTTATTCTATCGGCATGACTTTAGCCGAAGGACTGGGTATGAGGAAATGGGAGGTTTTCGGCTCTGATGTCAATACCGAAGTAGTGGCAACAGCACAACGTGGCGTTTATTTAATGGACAGATTGGATAATATGGAAAAACGTTATCTGGATAAATATTGCTTAAAAGGCGTACGCTCTCAAGATGGCTATTTTCGTGTAGACGAAAAAATAAGAAGCCGCATTAGTTTCGATCAGATCAACCTTAAAACAACGCTACCCAGAAACCTTGGGCAATTCGATGTTATTTTTTTACGCAATGTATTGATCTACTTTGACACTGAAACCAAACAGGATATAGTGCAACGCGTAATTTCTGCACTAAAACCCGGAGGCTATTTTTTTATCAGCCATTCTGAAACCTTGCACAGTATTAAAACCGAATTGTCGATGGTCACACCTTCCATTTATAAAAAACCATGCAAGTAGGACAATACCAAGGATTGCCGCGTGTGATCATCGACCCCGGAGAAAACTATGTCACCAAAAAAAATGAAATAATTTCCACCTTACTGGGCTCATGTGTAGCGGCCTGTTTGTATGACCCGGTTAATCGCGTAGTCGGCATGAATCATTTTTTACTGGCCCAACAGCATTCAGCTCACGATGCTGCCTTATTAGGTTCTGAAGGCGGTCGCTACGGTATACATGCAATGGAGTTACTGATCAATCAGATGCTAAAACAGGGCGCGCAACGCACCCACATAAAAGCCAAAGCCTTTGGCGGCGGCGATGTATTAAAATTAGCTAACGAATTACGCGGTGGCCAGTCTATAGGTGCGGTCAATTGCGAATTCATCAAAACCTTTTTGAGCACCGAACGCATCCCTTTGGTAGCATCTAGTTTGGGTGGAAATATCGGGCGCAATATTTTTTTCCTGACCAGCGACTTTTCCGTCTATGTTAAAAACATTGAAAATGCCGAAGAACAGGCTGTCATTAAACAAGAACAACGTTTTCTAAAAAAGAATACCGCCCTACATACTCCACAGCCTTCGAATCAGGCCGATTTTTGGTAACCCACTTTATAAATACAATATCTCATGATTAAAGTTTTGATTGTCGATGATTCCGCCGTAGTGCGACAGGTATTAACCGGTCTATTAGACGGCGTATCAGGCATAAAAGTCATCGGGGCAGCGCCTGATCCCATTTTTGCAATGAAACGCATGGAATCCGAATGGCCCGATGTCATAGTGCTGGATATTGAAATGCCCCGCATGGACGGTGTGACTTTCCTTAAAAAACTAATGAGCGAACACCCTACTCCGGTGGTCATTTGCTCAACTTTAACGGAAAAAGGCGCAGAAGTAACCATGCAGGCCATGAGCGCCGGTGCGGTCGATATTATTACCAAGCCGAAGGTAAGCTTACGCAACTTCTTGCAAGAATCCAAAGCCAACATCATTGATATTATCAAAGCCGCCGCTCAATCTCGGCCGAAAATGATCAAATCAACCTCGACAGCACCTAGTCGCCGAGCGACAAGCACAGACGGCTTGTTCAGCAGCCCCCTTAAACCCATGACACAAACGACTGACCGGGTGATTGTCATCGGCACCTCAACCGGGGGTACGCAAGCATTGGAATACCTGTTTACCCAATTACCGCGCAATGCCCCGCCTATTGTTGTGGTACAACACATGCCGGAACATTTTACTGCGGCTTTCGCCAAAAGACTGGACGGTATTTGTCAGGTGACGATAAAAGAAGCTACGCAAAACGATCGAGTCCTGCCCGGTGTTGTTTTAATCGCCCCCGGCGGTAAGCATATGTTGCTGCAACGTAGCGGAGCTCAATATCGGGTTGATGTCAAAGACGGTCCACTGGTAAGCAGGCACCGTCCTTCGGTTGACGTACTATTTCGTTCTAGTGCTCAGTCTGCCGGTTCCAATGCCGTAGGCATTATTTTGACCGGCATGGGTGATGATGGCGCTCACGGCATGAAAGAAATGCACGACGCCGGGGCTTTGACTATAGCTCAGGACGAAGCCAGTTGCGTGGTTTACGGCATGCCCAAAGAAGCGGTCAAGCTAAGCGCTGTTGATGGCATTTTACCTTTGTCGGCCATTCCGCAACTGATTATGCAAGCGCCTACCCGAGCCCTGTTTAGAAAAGCCTAATTATCTGCCCTGAATATTCACGCCGTATGCATTAAAGCAAGTAGACTAACAATTTATTTTTCGCTTTTCTCACTTTCCAATGCTTCGGCCAATTGTTTTGCAGGAAGGTAACCGGGAAAGATATTACCTTTTTCGGTAACGATCATCGGTGTTCCCTTTACTTCAAAATCTTCAGCCAATTGCATATGTTCATCAACCGGGTTGTCGCAAGTTTTAGCTTCGAGCTTATCGCCTTTTTTTGCTGCGGTTAAGGCTTCTTTGCGATCATCGGCACACCAGACCGATATGGCCTTGTCGTATGAATCGGAACCTTTTCCGGCTCTTGGAAAAAACAAATACTGAATAGTAATCCCTGCCGCCATGTATTGATCGATTTCCGAATGCAATTTACGGCAATAGCCGCAATCTATATCGGTAAATATGCTAACCGTGTATTTACTTACTTTGGGCTTAAATACAATCATTTTATCTATGCCGAGATTGTCGATAGCCTGCTTGCGAACACTGCTTAATTTTTCTTCGGTTATGTCCGTACGTGCAGCAATATCAACCAAATGCCCCTGAACTAGATACCTACCATCGTCTGAAGCGTAAAAAATATTGCCGCCTACAGTGACCTCATGAAGACCGTTAATTTCAGAGGGTTTAACTGTCCCCACCTTTATCGATGGCATGGATTTAGCCAAGGCTTGCCTGATAGCATTTTCATCAGCATGTGCGATTGATAGAGTCAGACCGAATAGCGATAGTGCGCCAATCGTAATAAGTTTTTTCATAATGAACCTGGTTAATTTATAGAGTGTAAAATCGTCAAACTTACCGCACAACAGAGTATCCGTTGGGTAACTCTCGCCCTTTTAAACTTAGTCATTGAAACAAGCGTTCAACATCTAAGAACATAGCCAATGCCATCAATGACACAAGCAATGCAATACCGATTTGTTGGAAGAAAATCTGCACCCTTTCCGAAACAGGGCTGCCTTTAATGCCTTCTATCGCAAAAAATAGTAAATGTCCACCATCCAAAACAGGTATCGGCAATAAATTTAAAATACCTAAACTGACACTAATCAAGGCCATATATTTCAAAAATGGCACCAAGCCCATAGTGGCGGACTGCCCGGCATACTGGGCGATACTGATAGGGCCGCTTAAGTTTTCTACGGAAGCTTTGCCGATTAACATCCTGCCCATCATTTTCAAGCTGGTAATTGAATAATAATAAGTGGTTTCCAGTGCAACCGGTATGGCTGCCAGTGGCGACAACGCATATTCTACACTTACCGACTTCATCAATTCTTCGGGTATATAAACAGAGGCACCGACTTTACCTTCAGTTTCCTGGCCAATCGCTACACTTTTTGGCGTAATGATTACCGGTAAACGCACGCCATCACGCTCTATCAGAAGATTTATTGCGACTCCGGCATGACTTTTTACATAAAAGACCCATTGCATCCAGTCGCCCATCGCTATGTCGTCGGCACTCACAATCAGGTCGCCTTGCTGCAAACCGGCGGCTAATGTGGCGCTATCAGGCAGGACCTTCCCTATGATAGGTAGTAATTTGGGGGACCAAGGTTTGAAGCCTAAGCGCTGATACAGTACATCAGGATTTTCACTATCTCTATCAGTAAGATTCAATGTTCTGATATTTTCCTGATCATCAGCGTTTTTTACTGCGACCTTAATGACTTGTTCACCATCCAGTGCAGATGTCACTATAACGGACATGGCCTCAGTCCAGGTTGGCGTCACCTTGTCGTTAACCGAGACAATCCGGTCACCCTCAACAAACCCGGCGGATGCGGCTAATGTCCCCGGCTCCACTGCGCCAAGTATCGGCTTAATGCCCATCTCGCCAATCACCAGCACACTCCAGAACAACGCAACAGCGAGCACCAGATTGAATATGGGGCCGGCAGCGACTATTGCCGTTCGGGCAAATAAAGATTGCCGATTAAACGCGTACGGTAAGTCTGCTTCATTAACTTCACCTTCCCGTTCATCGACCATCTTGACATAGCCGCCTAACGGAATGGCCGAAATCACATATTCTGTCGCATCAGGATTTGTCTGATACGACCATAAAACTTTGCCAAAACCGATAGAAAACCGGAGTACTTTTACCCCCGCTTTACGGGCGACCCAAAAATGTCCGAATTCATGAATTGAAACCAGAACACTTATCGCAACTATGAAATAAAACAGGGTATGTAGTAAATCCATCAATAAATAAGCTCTTCAACTATCTGTGTAGACACAAGCCTAGCCTGTTGATCTGTGTCCAAAATAATTTCCAGGGTATCGGCTGGCTTTGCCTCTATTTTTTTCATGCACCGTTCGATAATAACCGGAATATCGGTAAAGCGAACCTGCTCATTTAAAAAGGCCTCGACTGCAATTTCATTGGCCGCATTTAAAATAGTCGGCATAGTACCGCCTGTTGCAATAGCTTCATAGGCCAGACGTAAACAAGGAAATCGTTCGAGGTTAGGTTCTTGAAAATCCATACG
The DNA here is from genome assembly GCA_016784875.1 of Methylobacter sp. Lineage (GTDB taxonomy): Bacteria > Pseudomonadota > Gammaproteobacteria > Methylococcales > Methylomonadaceae > Methylobacter_A. The sequence goes on along the minus strand of JADHTX010000071.1, from coordinate 5,458 downwards.
CCCGACATCAAAAATATTCAACGGTTCAACGCCAGAATCAAACCGCTCCGGCCAAGCCATGGAATAGGCGATAGGAATACGCATATCCGGATTGCCCATTTGCGCCAGAACAGTACCGTCGACATAATCGACCATCGAATGAATAACGCTTTGCGGATGGATAACGACTTGAATTTGATCTGGGGTCATATCGAATAAAATACACGCCTCGATCATTTCCAGGCCTTTATTCATCATGGTTGCCGAATCTACGGAAATTTTTCTTCCCATATCCCAGTTAGGGTGAGCTACGGCCTGAGCAGGGGTAACGCTGATCAGCTGCTCAACGGGCATTTCCCGAAAAGGGCCGCCCGAAGCCGTTAATAAAATACGCCTGGCTTGTTTTGCCTGCATCCCGGTTTTATACCCGGCAGGCATGCACTGGAATATCGCATTATGCTCACTGTCAATCGGCAGTAATTGCGCACCCGACTGAGCAAGTGCCTGCATGAAAATTGCCCCCGACATCACTAGCGCTTCTTTATTAGCCAGCAATACGGTTTTACCCGCCTTTGCCGCAGCAAGACTCGGCAACAAACCCGCCGCGCCGACGATGGCTGCCATCACCGAATCAACGTTATCCAACGTTGCAACATGCTCCAACGCCTTAGCGCCGGACAATACTTTTATATCGGCTATCGACGTGTTTTTAAGTTTTTGTTCAAAGGCCAAAGCCTTATCCTCATCCACTACGACGACGACCTCTGGATGGTGCTCCACACATTGTTCGTAGAGTACGTCGATATTGGTATTAGCCGTTAATGCGATGACCTTATACAGGCTGGAATGCCTTGCCACCACATCTAAAGTACTGACGCCAATGGAGCCTGTCGCTCCGAGTATGCAAATGCCTTTCATGGGTGTATTAAAATTATACCTGCGTAAAAAAATGGAATGGCTGCAATCAGACTATCAATCCTATCCAGAATACCACCATGCCCGGGCAGTAATGAACCGGTGTCTTTGACGCCGCGCTGACGTTTGACTACACTAAAAAATAAATCTCCGTAGATAGAAATTAATACCGTTAATATCGATAGCAAAATAAAATCTGACGCAACCATCCATGGAAAGCCATAAATCAGACTTAAAATAACCGCACAAACAGCACCGGCAATTAATGCGCCAAACATACCTTGGACCGTCTTACCGGGACTAATTTCCGGGGCTAATTTTGTTTTACCGTATTTCTTACCGACAAAATAAGCTGCAATATCGGCAGACCAAATTAAGATAAGAAAATACAAAGTCAATTCCGCATCATAAAACGCTCTTAACCGGGTTAAAAACATCCACATTGCCAATAAAACAAACCAGCCAATCAATGCCTTATAGAAAACCTTCATTTCCAACTTTAAAATGTTAGCTGGCGTGTTTCTGATTAATATCATAGACAATATCCAGAACAACACCGGCGCGACAACCAACCATTCCAGAGCACCTGAAAAATTTCTGACATCAGGCCAATCTAATACTTGAGCCGTGATCTCCAAAAATTGCGTCCAATAATGCAACCATATCATAGGCAAAATTAACGCTAATAAAAACAATCCACGTTTACCCAGCGAATTCAAGCCGACAAGATTAGTCCACTCCCATGCCGCTAAAAGCGTGATTAGCCCAACAAGCAATGAAAAATACTCCGAAGGTAGCTGAAAAACAGCAAGAACAACCAAAGGAACCAGAATTAATGCGGTAATAATTCTCTGTAGTAACATTTTATTATTATATGAAGTTGGAAGTAATGTTAGTTTTCGTTAAAAACCAGTAAGTTATTTTAAAATAATCGATTTATTCAGCAGTTGCTCACCAGTATGACCAAATCGTCTTTGTCGACCTTTAAAACTCTTGATAGCATCTTCAAGTGAGTTCTGGTCAAAATCAGGCCATAGCGTTTCAGTAAAATAAAGCTCGGTATAGGCGAGTTGCCATAACAAAAAGTTACTCACGCGTTGTTCGCCACCGGTTCTGATAAACAGGTCTGGCTCAGGCAGATCCGCAGTTGATAAGTACTGGTTGATCAATGACTCATTGATGTCCTGATTTTTTAATGCTCCAGTTGCTATTTTTTCCGCCACTGTTCGGAACGCCTGACACATATCCCAGCGCCCCCCGTAATTTGCAGCGATAACCAACGTTAAGGCATTATTATCTTTAGTTTGCGCCTCTCCTTCGGCCATTTTGGCCTGCAACTTATCAGAGAATGCAGATCTGTCACCGATAAATCTCAAGCGAATGTTATTACGGTCAAGCTTGTTAATTTCGCTTTGCAGAGTCGTCATAAACAAGCCCATCAACAATGACACTTCCTCTTCCGGACGACGCCAATTTTCACTGCTGAATGCGAATAAGGTTAACACCTCAATTTCTTGTTTAGCGCAATACTCTACAATTTTTCGAACAGCTTTAACTCCGGCTTGATGACCAATCGCACGCGGCATATATCGTTTCTGCGCCCAACGACCATTACCATCCATAATAATAGCGATATGGCGCGGATTATTGCTATTTTTGTTTGCAGCTTCCGAACTGCGACTGTCATCCATAGGCATTATATAAATCCCAATTACATTGTCAGTAAATCAGATTCTTTTGCTTCCAGCAATTTCTCAACATCTTTTACATATTGATCGGTCAATTTCTGAATTTTTTCTTCTGCCGCATGCGCCTCATCTTCGGAAATCATTTTTTCCTTTAATGCCTCTTTTATGGCCGAATTTGCATCGCGACGAATATTTCTAATCGAAACACGACCATTCTCTGCTTCATTCTTGACGACCTTAACCAGACTGCGACGACGCTCTTCGGTCAACGGAGGCAAAGGGATACGAATAACCATGCCGTTTGTTGCAGGATTTAACCCCAGATCCGACTTCATAATGGCTTTTTCAATCGCCTGCACCATACCCTTTTCCCAAGGAGTAATCGTCAAAGTACGCGCATCTTCAACAGCGATATTAGCAACCTGAGATAACGCAGAATCGGTACCGTAGTACGAAACGCTAATTTGATCCAATAAACTGGGATGAGCTCTGCCCGTTCTTATTTTTGAGAATTCATGTTTTAAGGCATCGATACTTTTACTCATACGAGTTGAAGCATCTTGTTGAATATCACTGATCATTTTCTGTTCCTCGTTGAATAAGAGATCCAATCTCTTCGCCCATCATTAGTTTCATTACCGCACCTTGCTCAAAAATATTCATCACTCGCATCGGTACATTATTATCCCGGCATAATACCAGTGCAGTGGTATCCATTACATTCAGACGCTGATCCAGCGCCTCATCATACGTTAGCCGTGAATAAAATTTAGCATTCTTGTCTTTTTGGGGATCGGCAGAATAAACGCCTTTAACTTTAGTTGCCTTAATCATCAATTCGGCATTGATTTCAATCGCCCTAAGACTGGCGGCTGAATCGGTGGTAAAAAAAGGATTTCCGGTTCCCGCAGCAAAAATAACGACTCGACCTTTTTCCAAATGTCTAACCGCCCTGCGACGAATATAATCTTCACAGACCTGATTGATTTTCAGTGCAGACATCACCCTGACCTGTTGTCCGTGTGCTTCCAGCGCATCCTGCATGGCCAGGGCATTGATTACCGTAGCCAGCATACCCATTTGGTCGCTAGTTACTCGATCTAAACCTTGCGAAGCTTTTTCAGCTCCACGCAATATATTACCGCCGCCGATAACCAAGCCAACCTGAAGACCAGCATCGCATAATTCTTTAATTTCAGTTGCAAGACGATTAACAATATCTGCATCAATACTACCACCTGTCTCACTCATTAAAGCTTCACCGCTTAACTTAAGCAAAATTCTCTGGCAAATCAATTTAGTCATTTTAATTATCGGGGGCTAGTGTTTATTATTAATGCATATTCCTCGGCAGTTAACCAAGGAGTTAGTTTGTGCCTCTAACTTGTGCCATCACTTCGTCAGCAAAGTTTTCTTCTTTTTTCTCAATTCCTTCACCCACTTCCAAACGGGCAAAACGAATAACGCTGTTATCTTTTGATGCCAGCAACTTCCCAACAGTCAACTTATCGTCCTTAATAAAAGGCTGGCCTACTAAGGTGATTTCCGCCAAAAATTTACTAATACGACCAACAACCATTTTTTCAATAATATCAGCAGGTTTTCCGCTTTCTGCCGCTTGAGCAGAGAATATTTCCTTCTCTTTTTCAATCAAATCAGCAGATACTTGCTCTTCAGAAACACAAGTCGGTTTACTCGCTGCAATATGCATAGCAATGTCTTTACCTAATTGCTCATCGGCTTTAGCTAATTCGACAACCACACCGATTTTATTACCATGTAAATAACAGGCTGTACCACCCGTCGCAGCCTGGTATTTTAAAAATCGTCTAATAGTAATATTTTCGCCCAATTTAGCAATCAGACCGCGACGAACCTCATCTGCAATAGTGCCGTCAGCCAACGTCATTGCCAGCAATTGTTCCTCTGTTTCAATATCGGATTCTAACAAAGCATCCGTAACATTTTTAACAAAACTGACGAAATCTTCCGCCTTAGCAACAAAATCAGTCTCGCAATTAACATCGACAATCGCTACAGATTTTCCGTCAGCACTGACTTTAGCGCCGATAATGCCTTCAGCAGCAATACGACCGGATTTTTTATCGGCTTTGGCTAGGCCGGATTTGCGCATATTTTCGATGGCCAATTCCATGTCGCCGTTCGCTTCAACTAAAGCTTTTTTACACTCCATCATACCGGAGGCGGTTCTTTCACGAAGTTCCTTAACCATTGCTGCACTAATAGTAATACTCATTCTTTGTCTTTCCTCATTGTTCATCACTGTAAAAACGCCCCCGTGAGGAGGCGTTTTTTTGCCTAACGTTAAGCGCTCAGAAAGCGCTTATAAAAATAATACCGTAATTATTCCGCTGCCGATTCTTCAACAAAATCATCAGCTTTTGCAGCCACTCCCAATCCGGCTGACTTAGCCTCCGTGACTGCTGCAGAAACGCTTTCGCAATAAAGTTTAACCGCGCGAATAGAGTCGTCATTACCAGGAATAATGTAGTCAACTTGTTCTGGTGAATTATTTGAATCTACAATACCGACGACTGGAATACCTAATTTTTTAGCTTCACTGATCGCATTTTTTTCATAACCGACATCCAAGATGAAAATCACGTCAGGTACGCCTTTCATGTCTTTAATTCCACCCAAGCTACGCTCCAGCTTTTCAAGCTCGCGCTCCATGCCTAAGGCTTCTTTCTTGGCAAATCGTTGATAAAGCGTACCATCAGCTTTCATCGCTTCCAATTCTTTAAGACGATTGATGGATTTTTTGATGGTTTTAAAGTTTGTCAACATGCCACCTAACCAGCGATGGTTGACGTATGGCATGCCACAACGAGCAGCTTCTTCAGCAACCACTTTAC